>JAZOVO010000001.1:0-10436 GCA_045658745.1 Acutalibacteraceae bacterium
GAAAGAAACTATGTACGCAATTATCGAAACAGGCGGCAAGCAGTATAAGGTTGAAGCAGGCGACGTTCTCTTCATCGAAAAGCTTGACGTTGAAGCAGACTCCGAGGTTACCTTTGACAAGGTTATCGCAGTTGGCGCAGATGACGGCATCAAGGTTGGTGCTCCCTACGTTGACGGTGCAACCGTAAGCGCAAAGGCAATTAAGAACGGTAAGGGTAAGAAGATTGTTGTAATGACTTACAAGCCCAAGAAGAACGCAAAGCGTAAGATGGGTCACAGACAGCCCTACACTAAGGTTGAGATTTCATCAATCAACGCTTAAATGATTAAGGTTACCTTTTTTAAAAAGGGTGAGGATTTCATCGGCTTTGAATTAAGCGGACACAGCGGCTACTCACATGAGGGCGCGGATATAATATGCAGTGCGGTTTCATCCGTGGCATATATGACTGCCAACACTGTTACGGAAATACTCGGTGTGAATGCAGCGGTTTCTCTTGACGACGGCTATATGAAATTTATCCCCGAAAAAACAGCAGACAATGTTCAGGTCCTGCTGAAAGGTATGTCCCTTCATTTAAATGCCCTGGCAGAGCAGTATGAAAAATACATCTGCTGCAAAGAAAAAACTGTTTAAAGAATAATACGGAGGTGTAACAAATGCTTAAGATAAACATTCAATTATTCGCTCACAAAAAAGGTATGGGTTCAACCCGTAACGGCCGTGACTCAGAATCAAAGAGACTCGGCGTAAAGCGTGCAGACGGTCAGTTCGTTCTCGCAGGCAACATCCTTGTTAAGCAGCGCGGCACTCACATCCATCCCGGTAACAACGTTGGCAGAGGCTCAGACGACTCTCTCTTCGCTCTTATCGACGGTAAGGTTAAGTTCGAGCGTTACGGCAAGGACCGCAAGAAGGTAAGCGTTTACGCTGTTGAGCAGTAATCAGTTTATAAAGTAAATTGCGCATAAGCACATCGTTTTGAACGGTGTGCTTTCCTTTTTTTAAGAAATGTTAACAAACTATTGATTTTATTAATTTACTGTGTTATAATTCTTTTTGTGACATAAGCTTTTGAAATAAGCTGAAAATAAATAAGGTCACGAAGAAAAGGAGATTGGATATTATGAGAAACAGCAAAATTACACTTATTGTAAGCGTTATTCTTGCGCTTACAATGCTTTTTGGCACATTTTCAGTTGCCGCCGTTGAAGTCACAACCACCACTGCACCCGCAACAGATACTGAACATTCAGACGACTACTGGGACGGCTACTACGACGGATATGACGACGGCTACAGCGATGCTGAAAGCGAAGATTACGAAAGTGGCTATGATGACGGCTACAATGACGGAATATACGACGGTTATGATGAAGGCTACTATGAGGGTTATTATGACGGAGTAAACGCTTTCAGAGAGCCTTCAATATTCGAAAAAATTGAGTATTTCTTTGAAGAGTTCAGATACAGAATTGAAGATTTCTTCGACAGAATCAGAGATTTCTTTGAAAGACTTTTCAAGGTAGGCGACTATGCTCCGAGCACACCCGTTGACCCCGATGCAGACTTTATCCCCGACGGCTCACAGCCTACCCTTGATGGTGATGAGGAAGCAGCAGCTCTCTGTGTGGAGTTCAACAGCCTTATTGATGAATTCAAGGATATCGAAGAGCCTGTTGCAATAACAAAAAATGTTGATGTTGCTCTTGAGGTTAAAGACCTTCCTTCTGCTGTTGAAAGTATCGCTAATGAAATTATCGAGCAGTTTGTAATAGATGATTCAACAACAAACGAATACGAGGCAGGGGATTATGCCTATGAGGTGCAGTCAACCTATCTTTATCCTGCAGGTCTTGCTTCCGCCGAAAAGACTGTTAACGCTGACGGAACAACAGACTATAAGTTTGTACTTATTGCAGAGGCTGCTTATTACGACGGCCATGAAACCGCAGGTGTAAAGTATGTTGACGGAGAGTTCTATCACGGTGTTGACCTCCAGCACGATTACGTTGCCGATACTCTTTATGTTGAGGCTGCTGACCTCGGTCCTGTAGTAATCAAATCAGCTGAAATCTACTATCCCGGTGCAACAATCACCGCAAAAACCGATGCCGAGGGCAGACTTGTTGCTTATGATATAAATATGCCCGTAAGCGGTACAGGTGAAGCAAAGGTTGCAATGATAAATGTAACAGCAAATGTTTCAGGCCACAGAAACGAAGGCTTTGTAATGGTATACGCAGACTAAACGAATTATTACGGCACATCCCTCTCGGGTGTGCCGTATTTCTCTTTTTATCATAATTTCTTGACACCGCCAATAATTTGTATTATAATGTAAAATGTATAAATCCAAATTGATATGTTCAGGAGATTTTGCTATGGATAAAATGATTTGTGCTTATTGCGGAAGGGAAATCACCCTTGCCGATTACAGAGTATACTGCCCCGAATGTAAGGCAGATTATCACAAGGACTGCTGGATTGCAAACAACGGCTGCGTAACAGAGGGCTGTGAATATAACCGCAGACCTACGGGTATGTGCCCTTATTGTCACACTCCTACCCCTAAGGGATATGCTTACTGCAAAAAGTGCGGCAGACCTACCAATCCTCTTATGAACCTCGTTTACTATCCCGAGGGAAGCGACTTCCATGTTCCTGACAGCGAAGCAGGTGTTGCTGAAAGACTTGCAGGCGAAAAGAGCAACGAATATATGAAGAGCTTCTATGAAATGGAAAATACAAAGTTCAAGCTTTCATGGAATACTCCCGCGTTTATCCTTAACGGCTTCTGGTTCATTTATCGCAGAATGTACGCTCAGGGTATTGCAATCCTTCTTGCACTTTCACTTCTTGTTGCTTCAATTGCTTTCTTCCCCGGCTTGAGAATACTCAGCCTTCCTCTTCTTATTATCCTTTGGGTGGGATGCGGTGTTTGCGCAAACGGCATTTATATGGAGCATATAAGAAAGGTTGCACGCGAGGCTCTTAAGGTGCCCGAGAATTACAGACTCGAATACATAGAAAAGAACGGCGGAACAGATAAAAAGCTTGCTGCAATTGCCTGTGCTGTCTGTGCAGTTCTTCTTGTAGCATTTGTTTTTATAGCAAAGGCTGTAATCTGATCCGGAACATAATAAAAAGCTTAAAAATACCCCTTGACTTATTTTAAGTTATGGGGTATAATCTTTGAGATATTTTGAAAGGCAGTGACCGGAAACAAGTAAGCAAGGGACGTTTTACTTAAAGAGAGTGACAGTCGGTGTGAAGTCGCAGTAAACCCAAGCCGAATTTCTATCCGTGAGCTTCCTGTGAAAAGCAGGATGTGGGCATCGCATTAAGGTGCATTAAAGCGGCAGGGGAGTTCCTCTGCAATTTGAGTGGTACCGCGGTAATTTTCCGTCTCATTTTTATGAGGCGGTTTTTTTATTTACAAAATACTTCTTTGGAGGTTAATTATGAACAGTAAAATTGCTGAGCTTAAAATTCAGTTTGATGCTGAAGCCGCAAAGGCTTCCTCAACTGCTGAGCTTGAGACTCTGAGAGTCGCCTATCTTGGCAAAAAGGGCTCAATTACCGAGCTTATGAAGGAAATGAAGGATCTTTCTCCTGAGGAGAAGAAATCCTTCGGACAGGAAGTAAACCAGCTTAAGGGCTATGCTACAGAAAAGCTTACAGCTTGTGCAGAAGAACTCAAGAAGCAGGAAATTCAGAAGGAAATCGACAGCATTCCCGAGTTTGATATTTCTATGCCTCCTTCAATCAATGAGGGCTCATACCATCCCGTTACTCTTGTTCAGCGTGAGTGTGAGAGAATTTTCAAAACAATGGGCTTTGCAGTTGAGGATTATTCCGAAATTGTTACAGACTACGAGTGCTTCGAGGCTCTCAATATTCCCAAGCATCACCCCGCAAGAGATATGCAGGATACCTACTATCTTGACAACGGTCAGCTTTTAAAGAGCCATACCTCAGCGGCACAGAATGCTATCTACAAAAAGTACAAGGATGCCCTTATCAACGACGGTGTGCCTATCAAGGCTATTTTCCCCGGCCGTTGCTTCCGTAACGAGGCAACCGATGCCTGTCACGAAAACACCTTCTTCCAGATGGAGGGCGTTATGGTTGACAAGGACATCTCTATTTCAAACCTCATTTACTTTATGAAAACAATGCTTTCCGAGGTGTTCAAGAAGGACCTTAAGGTAAGACTCCGTCCCGGCTTCTTCCCCTTCGTTGAGCCCGGCTTTGAGCTTGATATCAGCTGCCTTATCTGCGGCGGTGAGGGTTGTCCCTCCTGTAAGCACAGCGGCTGGCTTGAGCTTTGCCCCTGCGGTATGATTCACCCCGAGGTGCTCAAGGCAGGCGGCATTGAACCCGATGAGTATACAGGCTTAGCCTTCGGTCTCGGTCTTACAAGACTTGTTATGATGAAATACGGAATCAAGGACATCCGTGACCTTAATTCCGGTAGCCTTAAAACACTCACACAGTTTATCGACGAATAAGAAAGGAGGAGCGTAAACTATGTTTTTATCAATGAATTGGATTTCAGACTTTGTTGATTTTGAAGGTATCGATAAGCTTGACCTTATCCACCGTTTTTCACTTTCAACGGCTGAGGTAGAAAACGAAATTTTCTTCAAGGGCAGCGACATCAGCGGCATTGTTGTTGCTGAAATCATGGAAGTAGCAGATCACCCCGAATCAAAGAAGCTCCACCTTCTCAAGGTTGATGCAGGTGACGGCAAGCTTACCGATGTTGTATGCGGTGCTCCCAATGTAAGAGTCGGTATGAAGACTGCATTTGCAAAAATCGGTGCAAAAATCGGTGAAATTGAAATTACACCCCGCGCCCTTGCAGGCTATACCTCCTACGGTATGTGCTGCAGCGAAAAGGAAGTAGGCATCAGCGACGACAATTCCGGTATTATGGACCTTCCTTATGAAATTGCAAACGGTACAGATATCAAGGATGTTTACGAAATTGAGGATATCGTTTTTGAGGTTGACAACAAGTCACTTACAAACCGTCCCGACCTCTGGGGTCACTACGGTATCGCAAGAGAATTTGCTGCTCTTTGCGGCAGACCTCTCAAGCCTCTTGATATGGTTGACCTTTCAAAGTATAACAGCCTTCCTCAGCTTGACCTTAAAATTGAGGATAAGCTCTGTCAGCGTTATTCCTGCCTTCAGGTTGAGAATATCACAAAGAATGTCAGCCCCGTTAATATGAGAATCCGCCTTTACTATTGCGGAATGAGAGGTATCAACCTTCTTGCTGACCTTACAAACTACCTTATGCTTGAAATGGGTCAGCCCATGCACGCTTTCGACTCACGCAAGGTTGAAAAGCTCCGTATCAAGCGTTTTGATGAGCCCTTCACATTTACAACTCTTGACGGTGTTGAAAGAGATATAGACGAAAACACACTTATGATCTGTAACGGTGACACACCCGTTGCAATCGCAGGTATTATGGGTGGTCTTGACAGTGAAATTGTTGAGGACACAACAAAGCTTACCCTTGAAAGCGCAACCTTCAATGCAGTTTCAATCCGTAAGTCAACTGTTCGTCTTGCTCACAGAACCGACGCTTCACAGCGCTATGAAAAGTGCCTTGATCCTGAGCTTACAGTTCCTGCTATTGCACGTTTTGTAAAGCTTCTTCAGGATATCGACGGCGGTGTTCAGGTTACATCCTCACTTACCGATGAATATGCGGAGAAGTACGACGATGTAACTCTCTCTTTCGATAAGAAGTTCGTTGACCGTTACACAGGCATTGAAATCAGCAACGAAACAATTGTAAAAACTCTTGAATCCCTCGGCTTCGGTGTTGAGCTTGAAAATGACGAGTTCACTGTTAAGGTTCCCTCCTGGAGAGCTACAAAGGACGTTACAATCAAGGCTGACATCATTGAGGAAATCACAAGAATTTACGGCTACGATAACTTTGACATTCATACAACCGCAACACCCGTTTATCCCATCCGTCCCGACGTTGAAAAGACAATCGAGGATAAAATCAAGGATATCCTTGTAAAGCGCTTCTCACTTCACGAGTCACATTCCTATGTATGGATGTACAACGACGAGTGCAAGGCGTTAGGCATTGAGGTTGAGGATAACATCAAGCTTATCGGCGCAACCAATCCCAACATTGAAACAATCCGTAAGTCAATTGTTCCCACTCAGCTTTGCCAGGTGAGAATCAACACAAACTACGCTCCTGATTTCGGTATTTTCGAGGTAGGCAGAGTTGTTGAGGGTCTTAAGGAAGACGGTATGTGCAACGAGAGAAAGAAGCTTGCAGTTACTCTCTTCTCAAAGACAAAGACCGCTGAGGCACTTTACTTTGAGCTTCGTGATATCATTGCAACTATTGCAGGCGATATCAAGCATTGCGACCTTGCTTACGAAGTGAAGGAAGCAACTCACTCATATCAGCATCCCAAGAATCTTAATAAGATTATTCTCAAGGGCTCCGAAATCGGTGAAATCGGTATGATTCATCCCGTTGTTATGAAGAAGATTGACAAGAAGGGTCTTGTTGTATATGCTGAAATCGATGTCAAGAGCTTCTCTGATGTTGAAGCAGATGCAATCAAGTACGAGGAGCCCTCAAAGTTCCCCGGCATTGACATTGACATTTCATTCGTAAGTGAAAGGTTTGCACCTATCGGTGAGGCAATAAAGGCTGCTGAGTGCTCACTTATCAAGGGTATGGAGGTTGTTGACACCTACCGTGATGAAAACGGCAAGTCAATTACCGTTAGAATTTACTTTGCACATCCTGAAAAGACTCTTACCAAGGATGAGGTAATGGATGTTGTTAACGGAATTATTGATGACCTTTCCGCAAAGGGCATTGAGATGAAGAAATAAAACAAGCAAAGTTTTGGTCAAGCTTTTACAAAAGCTTGTGGGGTTCAAGGGGCAAAGCCCCTTGACGATAAAAACAAAGCTTTGATACCTTTATAACCAATTATATCAATAGGGACACGGCTAACGCCGTGTCCTCTTTTTTTAACAAATAACAAAGTCACGGAATTTTGATTTGTTCCGTGACTTTGACTTTTATGAAATTGTTTTATGACCTCGCCGGTCGGGCGTTACTTTTCTTGTAAGAAAAGTAACCAAAAGAACTTTTAGTGTTTATTTCATTTTCTCTTTAAGCACGGGCATCCAGAGTCCGGCCTGAACAGTTCTGTGGTCAAAGCCCGACTGCTTTGCTTCCTTTGTGTCAATCCAGTCACTGAAGCAGTTCTTGTCCTTTGTCATAGCGAGGTAAGCCATTATCCTTTCAGAGAACAATCCGACATTCTTACCTGTTTCGTCAAGGCAGGCTGCCCAGAGCATCCAGTCAGTTTTTGTGAAGCTCTTGCGGTGATCAAGAGGTACGCCGTAAGCGTTGAGCTCGGCTAAATACTTCTCACTTTCACCCTTGAAATACCTTCTGTCAAAGAGATTGAACTTGAAAAGCTCGTCCCATACAAGGTTGTACTTGAGACTCCATGAGCCCTCCTTGTCAAGGCTGAAGGGAAGATAATCGCCGTCGCCGCAGAGTGAGACAAGGTTGTCAGCATAAGCCTTGGCGGTTGCCATATAGTTGTTCTTTATCTGAAGTGTATCGGAAATCTTTGCAAAGCAGGCAATACCCATAATGCCCTTGATCGCAAGGTTGACGTTCTTTTTGCTGTGACCGGCAAAGTCGTCGGTGCAAAGCTGATTGTCAAGAATAACGCCCTTATCAACAAGATATTTTGCCCACGTTGTCAGGGTGTAGTAGTATCTTGTAAGGAAGTCCTTATCCTTTGAAGCTGTGTAGTATGCCCAGGAAAGAATAAGCATATTTCCGCATTCCTCAACGGGCATCTGGAAAAGGGGAGTGTAAATGTTGAAGGATTTGCTCTTGTAAATGTTGGGATAGGAGCGCTTTGTGTCCGCGAGGTAAAGGGGATTTGCAAGTGCATAAACCTGACCGCAGGCAATGGGGTAGCGTCCGATATCGTGGGGAGCGTAATCGGCCTGCCAGAGGTCGCTTTCCGCAAAGCGGAAAATACCCGTAAGCATAGCCTTTACAAGCTCGGGTGTGTAAATGAGATACATAGGTACTGCGGGGTAGGAAACATCAACGGTATTGATACAGCCATTTGAGTGGCATTCCTTTGAAAGATAGAGAAGTCCGTCCTTTTCGCTTCTTACAAGCTTGTGACCTGCAAGCACCTGTCTTGCGGCGGCTGCAAGCATATCTGTGTAAGCCTTGCCGAACTTTTTACCGTCGGAAACAATCATCTTTTCCTGGGCTCTGATTCTGTCAAAAAGCTCCTTTTTATTGTCAAGGCAGTATTTCATACCCTCTTCAATTGACTCAAAGCCCTCTGTCCATAAGCCCTTGAGCTTTTCTCCGAAATAGTTGATTGAGTAAACGTCGTCGTAAGCAAGGACACTTGTAAAGGAAGCGCGCTTTGTGCCGAAGGCTGAGTTTGTTACGGTGATGCCCTGCTTTGATGCCTTTACCTCACCGCCCATAAGGCATACGTAGCCCCAGTCAGCGGCATAGGTGTCACCTGAATCGTTAAGAGGCTTCTGGTCGGTAAGACCCATCTTGATGAGGGTTGTACCTGCGAATTTTTCCGTATACTTGTTAACGATTTTCTTCTTCTTACCCTGACAAAGCTCGTCAAAGCAGGTGAAGGTAACCTCAATGTTATGCTTTTCACCGTCAAGAGAGGTAACCGTTGCTTCAAAGTAGGAAACGGGAAGAGAGAGAAGGTTGTAATCATCGAAGAGGAAGGGAGACCAGGTGCGGAAGCAAAGCTTTACCTTTTCATTTTCAAAAATGTAATCACTTACATAGGGGGTGATAATGCAGTCAGTCTGAGGAATGACTGCATTTTTATTTTTACCGAGGAAGGTAAGGCTTTCACCGTCAACGGTGAGAACGCCTTCAATCTTCTTTCTAATGCCGCACCAGAGATAGGTATCATCCTCGTTGATACGGTCAGCCTTTGACCATATACTGAAATGAGGGTCGATTGTTGCGATAGGATATGAGGGTAATTTCATTTTTTATTCCTCCCAGGTTACTTTAATGTTTTCGTTTACTGCTGTTTTTTCAGCTGCAGCCTGTTCTGTTTTGAGGCTTTCGCGATATTTTATAAGCTCGTCGTGCATTTCTTCCTTAGCCTTACCCGTAAGCTTGTAGGTGATAAAGGGAACGCCTGCAAGAAGCATCATAATACCGTGGAAAATTGTGTAGAATAAGAGAAGCTTGATTTTCGTTTCATAGCTCTGTGCGGGGTAGGGATCTGCAGCTGTACCCTGAACGTACTGAATGATTGAATTCTCACCGTAGAGGATAAGGGGAGCAACGGTGCTTGCGATTGTACCGCTGATTGTTGTGCCGAGACCGATTGCAAAGGGAAGTGAAGCGTCGAGACGCTTGCCTGTTTTAAGCTCAAGGTCATCAAGTGCATCAGCCTGGAACATTGTGGGAAGAAGGTTTGAAGCACCGAACTGAAGACCTGTAAGGAAGAGACATACAACAAAGACATACTGGAGAATGCCGGGGTCCTGACCGTTATTTTCCATTGTGAACTGTGTATAACCGATTGCAAAGGAAACACAGTTGATTATAAGTGAGTAGCAGCCTGAAGCGATGTAAAGCTGCTTTGAGTTGAACTTTTTAAGCAGAGCCTTTACAACAATCATACCTACAAAGGTGCCGACACCTACGGGAAGCACGAAGATAATCTTATTTTTGGCGCTGCCGAGAACGGCAATAGCCATAAAGGTTTCCATATAGGTTGCGATACCTCTGAAGGACTTGAGTGTTTCAGAGAGGATGATTGTACGTGCGTGGGGGCTCTTGAGAATATCTCTGAAGCCTACAAGAGGATTCTGTCTTTTTTCGCTGTAAACGGTACGCTCCTTGATGATTCTCATCGCAAGCAGCATTGTGATTGTACCTACAATACTGCAAAGGATTGAGGAAAGTATGTAGTTAAGCTCGGGGTTTTCCTTACCCTGAACGGCTTCAATGATAAGGCCGATAACGAGAACAACAACCATAGGTGCCGAGTTACCGATTGCAGAGGAGATGCCTCTGTAGGAAAGCACGTTTTCTCTCTCCTTGAGGTCGGGAGTCATAACCATGGCAACCATATTGATTGTATTGCCGAAGTAGAAGCATGCGCCCTGAACAAGGCAGAGCATAATCATATAGGCAAGAAGCACGGTGGGATTGTTTCTGAGGAAATCAGGAACAAGGAAAATAAGCACCGTGATAATACCGCAGGGGATTGCAGCGGCAAAGCCGAGAGGCTTGAACTTTTCGTTGTTTTTGATTTTCTTGTTGTCGAGGATGAGGGCATAGATGAATGAAAGAACGTAGCCTGCTACGCCTGTAATACCGTTAAAGGTT
>JAZOVO010000002.1:0-23749 GCA_045658745.1 Acutalibacteraceae bacterium
GACAACAAATATACAAACATCGTGGTTTCGAAATTTATCATCTGTTGAATAAAAGCATTTGGTTATGATGTAGGGCTCTTGTAATTGGTAATAATCCCGCAAATGTTCACAGGCCTTTGAAAGAATCTCTTTTTTCATCGAGGGAATGTGAAAGGATTCAACCTTTTTCCACAAAGGCATTGTCAACCCAACAGTTAAAACAGCACCAACAATCAGTAATATAAAGCCAACAATCACTTTTACGACAATGACAAGAATTTCCAAGAACCAAGCGCTCGGCTCAGGAATTGATGCAAGCAAAAATATTCCGAAAACTATAAAAGAGAGGTAAATAATGGATGAAACAATAGTGCTGAATTTTCTCCATCGCTTTTCTTTGCGAAAAATACGCTTCTCATCCTCGGTCAGAGTTTTATAATGCTCTTTAAGCGCATTGTTTATGCTTTCATTTGTGTTTTCGTATCTAAAATAACGCAATATTGTCCCCTCCTCTCTTCTTTGCTCCTCTCGTAAAATTAGTTAAACAAGTTCCCATTTAACTGCTTATTGTTTTCATCGCTCGCCGCGGGGCGTTACTTTTTTTGTAAAAAAAGTAACCAAAAAAACTTTACTTGTTTTATTCTTTTACTTTACCGCCCAACGCATTTTAGTGCACTTCGAACGGCTGTTCCTTATTACCTCCTCGTGCGACGGTCTGATAACATCCCTTGCAACCTTACTGTAAACGCCCTGCTTCTGAAGCTCCTTAAAGGACTTTTTAACAAGCCTGTCCTCGCCCGAGTGGAAGGTAAGCACCGCTACCCTTCCGCCCTCGTTAAGCACCTCGGGAAGCTTATCAAGGAAGGCGTAAAGCACCTCAAACTCACTGTTTACATCAATTCTTATTGCCTGGAAGGTACGCTGACAGGATTTCTTCACCGCATCCTTCTGCTCCTTTTTAGGCAGGAAGGAAAGTGCCTCTTCAACGCAACGGCGTAAATCCGCAGTTGTTTCCACGGGCTTACCCATATAGTAATACTTCATTATCACACGCGCAATCTGCTCTGCATAAGGCTCGTCAGCGTTTTCCGTCAGCATACCCACAATTTCGTCCCTGCTCATTTCACGAAGCCGCTCGGCACCACTCTGACCCTTATGGGGATTGAGCCTTAAATCAAGGGGGCCGTCAACCTTATAGGAAAAGCCTCTTTCGGGGTTGTCAATCTGCATTGAGCTGACACCTAAATCGGCAAGGATAAAGTCAAACTTTTTGCCCGTGTCGTGGGCAACCTTGTCAATATCGGCAAAGTTCTGCAGACGCACTGTGAGAATATCCTCACCGAAGCCCGCCTCACGAAGTCGCTTTTCTGTTTTCTCCGATTCAATCGGGTCAACATCAAGGGCATAGATATGTCCCTTGCCCTCTAATTTTTCCAGCATTGCCCTTGTATGTCCGCCGTAGCCCAGAGTGGCATCAAGGCCAATCTGACCCGGCTTGATTTCAAGAAAGTCGAGAATCTCCTCAACCATAATTGAAATGTGCATACCTGCAGGAGTTGCTCCCCTTGCAATGATGTGAGCAACATCATCAGCGTATTTTTCGGGGTTAAGCTCCTTATACTTTTCCTCAAAGCGTCTCGGGTGTGTACCCTTATAGCGTACACGGCGCTTGTGCTTTACTTCTTCGGTTTTTATTTCTTCGTTTTCCATAATGTCACCTATTACGGGCACGGCAAGCCGTGTCCCTACAATTATATATCACGCTCCGCAATATCCGCGAAGGTCTCACGTCTTACTGCAAGGTAGTCCTCACCGTCTGCGAGCATTACAACTGCGGGACGGGGAATTCTGTTATAGTTTGATGCCATTGAGAAGTTATATGCACCCGTTGTGCATACGGCAACAATATCGCCTCTTACGGGCTTCGGAAGCTTCACCTCGGGCTGAATAATGTCACCGCTTTCGCAGCAGCGGCCTACAACGTCGCACTCGAAGTCGCATTCCTCATCCATACGGTTTGCAAGTAAAAGAGTATACTTTGAGCCGTAAAGGGCATAACGGGGATTATCAGTCATACCGCCGTCAATTGAAACATAGTTCTTATAGCCCGTGATTTCCTTGAGTGTACCCACGCTGTAAAGGGTCATGCCTGCATCGGCAACAATGCTTCTGCCCGGCTCCATAATAACCTTGGGCATAGTCATACCGAGGTCGGCAACAGTTGATTTAATGTGCTTTGAAAGGCTTGCGATTGCCTTTTCAATGTCAAGGTAGGGGTCGTTTTCGGTATATCTCACACCGAAGCCGCCGCCCATATTGAGAATCTCTGCCTTAAAGCCGTAGGTCTCCTCCATCTTCTTTGCAAAGTGGAGCATAATTGTTGAAGCCTCGAGGTAAACATCGCCGTCCTCGTCAAACACCTGTGAGCCGACGTGGCAATGATATCCCTTGATGTCGAGGTTTTCGAAGGTAAGAGCCTCCTTAAGGAAAAGCTCTGCCTGACCCGTTTCGATTGCAACGCCGAACTTTGAGTCAACCTTACCCGTCGCAACTGCGGCATAGGTATGGGGGTCGATGCCGGGAGTAAGGCGGAGAATCATCTTCTGCTTTATACCCTTTTGGGAAGCGATGCGGTCAACGGCGGAAAGCTCATAAATGCTGTCAGCAACAAAGTAGCCCACACCGTTTTCCATAGCGTAAGCAATATCCTCATCGGTTTTGTTGTTGCCGTGGAAGAATGATTTTTCCATACCGAAGCCTGCCTTTGCGGCGGTATAGATTTCACCCGAGGAAACAAGGTCGATGCCCATATTTTCCTCTTTCATAATTTCATAGATACGCTTGAAGCAAAGAGCCTTACTGGCAAAAAGAGGGAAGCTCTCCTCACCGAAGTGCTTTTTCATAGCTCCTATATAGATGCGACATTTTTCCCTTATACGGTTTTCATCCATAAGGAAAAGGGGTGTGCCGTATTTTTCAGCCATTTTTACGGTATCAACACCTGCGAAATAAAGGTGATTTCCGTTTTCTGTTATATTTTCACAAAGCATAGTTTTTGTTTCCTTTAACGTGTATTTTTTTCGAAGCGACGAGGGCGTCACTCCCTGCTTGTTACAGCAAATGTGCAATAATCTCACTTCTGTCCTTTATTGAAAGGTCAGCAGGAGCAACATCAAAAACTGTTTTACAGCCGAAGTCTTTTCTTTCTGCCATTCTTGCAATAGCTCTTGCATAACATACAAGAACGCTGCCCGTAAACTCGGGGTTTGAATCAAGGGTGAGCTTATATTCTATAACCTGAGTATGGCAGTCATCCTTTCCTGTAACGCCTGTACGGATTACGTTTCCGCCGTGAGGAAGCTCGCTGTGGTTTTTCTTCATTTCCTCCATAGTGATGAAGGTTACTGTTGTGTCATAAGGCTCAAAGTAAGCAGGCATTGTCACAATTTCACGGGTGATTCTGTCTTTGTCTGCACCTTCCTCGGCAACAACAAAGCATTCACGCTTATGCTTCTGTCTTGCGGTAAGCTCAGGCTGTGCACCGCTTCTGACACTTTCGAGTGCCTCTTCTACGGGAACGGTGTACTGACGGGCATCAATAACGCCGTCGATTCTTCTTATAGCGTCGGAGTGACCCTGTGAAACACCCTTGCCCCAGAAGGTATAGTCTGCGCCGTCGGGGAGAATGCAGGAGGCATAAAGGCGGTTAACGGAGAACATACCGGGATCCCAGCCGCAGGAGATAAAGGCAACGGTATTGTTTGCCTTCGCGACCTTGTCCACCCTTTCAAAGTGAACGGGGATTGACGAATGATTGTCAAAGGAGTCAATCACATTGAAGCTCTCTGCGAGGGCGGGAGTCATTTCGGGAAGGTCGGTTGCACTGCCGCCACAGATGATGAGCACATCAATTTTATCCTTCCACTCCATTATATTATCGGTTGAAACCACGGGAACGCCTTCTGTTGCGATAGTAAGGCTTTCGGGGCTTCTTCTTGTAAAAACGGCACAAAGCTTCATATCGGGATTGCGCTTGATTGAATCCTCTACGCCTCTGCCGAGGTTACCGTAGCCGTAAATACCAATGTTCATAATGAAACAACTCCTTTTGGGAAAATAAAATACTTGAATATTATAACATTATTATTACTCGTTAGCAAGAGTTTTTTATGTAAAGAAAATAGCAAATACATAGAAAAAATGAGGAGGCTCTGCCTCCTCACCTCCGCAAGCTTTTGAAAAAGCTTGACCAAAACTTTTCTTTTTTACTCTACAACCTCTATACTGTCTCCTTCAAAGACCTTGCCGCCCTCAATTACCCGGGCAAAAACGCCTTCTCTGGGCATAATGCACTGACCGACTATCTTCTTAATAGCACAGCCGTCGTGGCACTCCTTACCAATCTGGCTTATCTCAATCAGGCACTCACCCACCTTAAGCCTTGTACCAACGGGCAGAGTGTAAAGCTCAATGCCCTCGGTGGTAAGGTTTTCAGCAAACACACCGTGGCAGAGCCCGTCGGTGGGAAGACCCTTACTTTTGTCTATGCTCTCCTTTGCAAGCAGGCTCACCTGACGGTGCCACTTGCCTGCGTGGGCATCATTCTCAAAGCCGAAGTCCTCTATCATCACACCCGGATTGATTGAAGTTTTGGGTGTGCCCTTTTTTTCACTTATGTTAATTGCAAGTATTTTACCTTTCATTTTGTTAACCTCCTATTTTATTAAGTCCGTGGCTATGACCGTAGCCGCAGGAAAACTGATGCTCCATTGGTTTTGCGAGAATTGCCTCTTTTGCCTTTTTGACAAGAAGCTCCTCATCATCAAGATACGCCTTAAGGTCAAAGACCCTTTCACAGCCAAGGCAGGGCTTTACCTTACCGTCAGATAAAAGCCTTATTCTGTTACACTCGCCGCAGAATTTATCGCTGACGGGAGTGATAAAGCCTATGCGACCCTTGAAGCCCTCAGCCGTATAATAACGGGCAACGCTCCTTTCAAAGCCCTTTTTCTTATTGTCTTCAACCGCCTTAAGATAAGAAAACTCCGCAAGAATTTCCTCGCCCTTTATGACGAGCCTTTCATTGTCTCCCGCATCGGAAAAGGGCATAAGCTCAATAAAGCGGACGTCAATTTTTCTGTCCCTTGCAATAGAAATAAGCTTTTCCGTCTGATCGTCATTCTGTCCGCGGATAAGCACCGCGTTGAGCCTTATAGGTGAAAGTCCCACCCTTTCAGCCTCATCGATGCCCTCGTAGACCTTATCGAGCAAATCAAAGCCCGTTATTCTCTTATACTGCTCCTTGTCCGTGGTATCAAGGCTGATGTTTACCGCATTGACACCTGCTTCTTTAAGCCTTTCGGCATATTTTGCAAGTAAAACGCCGTTGGTTGTAAGGGCAAGCTTTTTTATGCCCTCTGTTTTCGATATACCCTCTGCAATTTCACATATGTCCGATCTCACAAGGGGCTCTCCGCCCGTAAGACGCACCTTCTCAATGCCGAGCTTTGCAAAGGTACCCACAAACTTAAGGATTTCCTCTTTGGTAAGCTCGCTGTCCTTTTCACATTCCGCTCCGCAGTAGGTACAGTTAAGGTTACATCTTTTTGTCACGGACACCCGCAGATAGTTGATTTTTCTTTTGTAACCGTCAATCATTGAAAAAATCACTCTTCCCGCCTGTTTTTTCTGTGAGCCTTATATCCTTTATCACCATTTCTCGGTCAATAGCCTTACACATATCGTAAACGGTAAGCGCCGCAACGGAAGCCGCCGTCAGCACCTCCATTTCAATGCCCGTTTTATAGGTGCATTTTGCCTCGGTGATTATATAAAGCTCGTCTTTTCCGTTGTTTTCAAAGTCAACCTTAATGCTTTCAATGGGGATATTATGACAAAGGGGTATAAGCTCACTTGTCTTTTTGCCGCCCATAATACCCGCAACACGTGCCGTTGCAAGTCCGTCACCCTTTTTAAGCTCACTTGTCAGAAGTGCTTTAAGAGTGCTTTCCTTCATTTTAAGTGTAGCTTTTGCCCTTGCGGTGCGGGACGTAACGTTTTTTTCACCCACGTCAACCATTACCGCCTGACCCTTTTTATCAAGATGGGTAAATTCACTCAAGCTCATAACCTCCCATAGCTTCAAGCCTTTTCTTCAGCTCTTCACCTTCAAGTATTTCAAAAAATGCCTTTACGGCTTCGTTTTCACAAGCCTCCCCGCTTACAAGAAAATCGTACTTTTCAATGCAGACGGGAATAAAATCAAGGTCGTACATTTTCGCCGCCGAGTAAATACCGAGACCGCAGTCACCGTTACCCGCGGCAATCTGTGCCGCAACGGCGGTATGGGTAAACTCCTCGTTGCGATAGCCATCCACGGCGGATTTGTCAATACCCTGCTTTTTAAGAAGATAATCGCAGAGAATTCTCGTACCCGAGCCGAGCTGACGGTTTACGTAAGTGCATTTCACAATATCGGAGAACTCATTTATACCGAGAGGATTGCCCTTTTTCACCATAAGCCCCTGCACTCTTCCGACACCCCTGACGAGCCTTGCCGAGCCCTCGGGGAGATATTTTTCAACGTAGCTTCTGTTGTATTCCCCCGTTTCGGTGTCAAGAAGATGCACACCGCCGAGGTGAGCCGTACCGTTTTTAACGGCATTGACCGCACCCATACTTCCCACGTGAGAGGAGGAAAGGGTAAAGGGACAGCCCTGCTTTTTCATTATGTCCTTTATCTCGTCAATCATCGGGTCGTGGCTGCCCGTGACGATAAGGGCGTTTTCAATTTCGGATATATCCTTAAGAAGCGTCACCGTGACCCTTTCGCCGACGTCAAAGCCCTCGCTGTCCTGAGGCACCTCAAGGATAGCGTCAGCCTTTGTGAAGCTTGTCACAACACCCGCTCCTCTCGCAAGGGGGACGGCAACAAAACCTTCAGCGGTTTTGCCGAGGGTGACACGGACAAACTCGTGATATTTAAGAGAGGAAACAATCCTTTTGCCGAGCACCGCATCAAGCCTCTGCCTTTCGGGAGCGGCTTGACCGCCGAGACGGTAAACAAGGTCACGGACAATGCTTTCCATTATCACGATAGCCGAAACGGGATAGCCGGGAAGACCCACAACGGGAGCATTCTCCACTCTGCCGAGAACGGCGGGCTTACCGGGCTTTACGGCAATGCCGTGAACGGCAACAGTGCCGAGCTCCTTTATGATATCGCAGGTGTAATCGTCACGTCCTGCCGAGGAGCCTGCAAGGACAAGCACGGCGTCACATTCACAAACCGCTCTTGTAAGAGCCGCCTTAAGAAGCTCCTTTTTATCCTTTACAATGGGATAAACCTTCGCTTCACCGCCCCACTCTCTCACCATTGAGGAGAAAATTGAGGAGTTGAACTCTATTATATCGCCCTTCTGCGGATTCTCCGTAGGAGGAACAATTTCGTCACCGGTAGGGATAATGCCCACAAGAGGCTTTCTGTAAGCCTCAAAATGAGTTATACCGCCCGCAAGCAAAGCACCGCAAAGCGACGGAGTAATCACCGTTTTAGAAGGCGCAATCATATCACCCATACAGATATCCTCACCCACCTGACGGACATTCTGCCAGGGGTGAACCGCTGAAAGGATAACAACACCGTTTTCTGTTTCGGTAATATCCTCAACCATTATGACTGCATCGTGACCGTCAGGAACGGGGTCACCCGTATCAACAACGGTATACTGCTCACGGGTAAGGGTGAGCGGTGTGTTTTCACTTGCGCCGTAGGTATCCCTTGCCTTCACGGAAATACCGTCCATTGCCGAGGCATTATAATGGGGTGAGCAGATTTTCGCATAAAGGGCATTTTTTGTAACTCTGCCCGAGGAGGAAAAGGTCTCCACCCTTTCGCCCTTTATATTTTCAATTACATCTCCCACAAGGGCAAAGAATTTTTCCTTTGCTTGTGTAAGGGGGATATTTTCAAGGTAGTTGTGTTTCATAGTTATCCTCCGAATTAAAACAGCCTTACTTCAACCGCTTCTCCCGCCTTAAGACCTTCCTTGTTGCGGTCAACAACAATGTAGCCGTCAGCCTCGCACAAAAGGGAAATAACACCGCTTTTGCGGAAGATAGGCTGTGCAACACCGTCTGTAAGCTTAACGGGAATAAATTCCTCTCTGCCGTGGTTTGAGGAAATATTGACATCGGTTACGGCAATAACCGTCCTCACTTTGTCATTTATTCCGTAAAGCCTTTTTATAAGAGGCACCACAAAACGAAGTGCCGTAAAATAAGCTGCTGCGGGATGTCCCGGCAAGCCGAAAACCGCCTTGCCTTCAATTTCACCGACTATGGTAGGCTTACCCGGCTTCATTGCAATTCCGTGAAGGAGCACTCTGCCGAGCTCACCGATGACCTTGACCGTCATATCCCTTGCCCCCGCCGAGGAACCTCCTGAAAGGAGAATGATATCACATTCCGAAAGAGCCTTTTTTACCGTAGTGTAAAGCTTTTCGTAATTATCAGTAACAATACCGTATTTAATACATTCACAGCCTGCCTCAAGGCAAAGAGCGCAAAGGATGTGACTGTTGACATCCCTCACCTGACCGGGAGCGGGTGTGTTTTCAATTGAAACAACCTCGTCGCCGCTTGAAATTATACCGACGCGGATTTTTTTAAAGCACTCGGCTTCGGTAACGCCGAGGCTTGCAAGCACACCGATATGCTTTGAGGAAAGGCAGGTGCCTTTTTCAAGCACCCTGTCCCCGATTTTTACATCGTCGCCCTTTTTCGTAACGTTTTCAAATGGGCTTACCGCCTTATAAACAAGGCAGCTTCCGTCAAAGGCCTCCTCGGTGTTTTCCACCATAACGGCACTGTCAGCACCCTCGGGAAGCATTCCGCCCGTAGAAATTTTTACGCATTGTCCCGTGGTTATACTCTGCTTTGCTTCGTCACCCATAAGGATTTCACCGAGCACCTCAAGCTGTGCGGGCATACTCTCGCTGCATCCGAAGGTGTCACTTGAAAGCACCGCATAGCCGTCAACGGTAACACGGTCAAAGGAAGGCACGTTTTCCTGTGAAAGGATGTCTCTTGCAAGGATTCTGCCGCAAAGCTTTTCTATACCCACCCTTTCGGTAGTCACAGCATAGGACGAAAAGGAATTTTCAATTATTTCGTCCGCCGTTTCTGTTGAAACAACCTTAAGCATCATCCTTCAATCCCTCCTTTGTATCATTTCTGATTTTTCCGTCACAAAGCTCAACAACCCGGAGCCTGTCCGAAACGGGCATTTCACCCGTATGAGTCGTCATAACAACGGTACACCCCGTCTGTTTATGATATTTAACTATAAGCTCATTGATGAGAGCTCTGCTTTCCTTATCCGCCGCACTTGACGGCTCATCCAGCAGAATAATGTCCGCCTTACGGCAAAGCACGCGGGCAAGTGCAAGACGCTGACATTCACCGCCCGAAAGAGTTTTTGCGTTTTTATTTTCAAGCTGCTTTAAATTGAAGGCCTCGAGTATTTTTTCACACTTTTCTCTTTTGCTCTTTTTGTCACCCTCGAGGCAGTAAAGGAGATTTTTGCTTACGCTCTTATTAAAGGGAAGACTCTGCTGAGGCAGGTAATAAACCGTGCCCTCACATTTAAATTCGCCCTCAGTAGGCTTAAGCGTACCCGCAAGGATTTTCAGAAGGGTGCTTTTACCGCTTCCGTTGTGTCCCGTGAGAACAACAAGCTCACCCTTTTTTATCGTGAGAGATTCAATATCAAGCACGGCTCTTTCGCCGTATTTTTTTAAAAGCTTTTTAATTTCAATCATCCGTATCCTCCTCTCTTACAAGAAGTGAGGCAAGGATATTCACCCCAAAGGAGATTATAAGCAATACTATACCCAACGCAAGGGCAAAAGTGAACTTTCCCTTATTGGTTTCAAGCATAATCGCTGTTGTCATAACTCTTGTTTTCCATTGGATGTTACCGCCGACAATGCTCACCGCACCGACCTCGGCTATAGATCTGCCGAAGGCGGTAAGGACAACGGAGAGAAGTGCCGTTCTGTTCTGTGAAAGGAAAAGGCGCATAATCTTCCCCTTACCGAAGGAGAGTCCCCTTGCCGTTTCAAGGAGATTTTTTGCACCTACGGAGCATACGCTTGAGGTAAGACTTATCACAACAGGGGTTATGAGAAGGCATTGGGCAATCACCATTACCTCAACGGTAAAAAGCAGACCCAATGAGCCTAAGGGCCCGTACTTTGTAAAAAGCATATAGACAATCAGGCCTGCCACCACCGGTGGCAAGCCCATTAAGGTATTTATTATCTTTTTGACTGTCCTTTTGCCCTTAAAGCCTGTGCTCGTCAGAAGTACGCCTAAAGGCATACCGATAAGGCAGGAAATTGTTGTTGAGAAAAATGACATCCGTAGTGTGACGCCGATTATCTGCAGAATCTCCCTGTCCATAGACAAGAGCATTTCAAGGGCTTCGATTATTTTTTCCAAGGCTTATTCTTCGATAAGGTAGAAGAGAGCTTCGCCGTACTGTTCCTCGCCGTACTTTGCGATAAGTGCGGAGGCCTCGTCACCTGTGAGCCACTCGATAAGAGCCTTTGCGCCCTCGGTGTTGATGCCCTCAAGCTTTTCGGGGTTACACTCAATTACTGAGTATGTATTCTTCATATCATCGCCCTGACCGAGAACAATTTCAAGGTTAAGGCTTTCCTTGTTTGAAAGGAAGGTTGCCTTATCTGTAAGGCAGTAAGCACCCTTTTCAGAAGCCATTGTAAGGCAGGCGCCCATACCCTGACCTGCATTTATGTACCAGCCTTCGGTTGCGGCATCGGGAGTATTGTCTCCCCAGATTTTAAGCTCTGCCTTGTGTGTGCCGCTTTCGTCACCGCGGGAAATAAAGGTTGACCTTGTGTCGGCAATTTTGCCGAATGCCTCAGCAGCATTTTCAGCACCGTTCTTGATACCTGCGGGGTCGGCTGCGGGACCTACAACAACAAAGTAGTTGTACATAAAGGGAATTCTTTCAACGCCGTAGCCGTCGTTTACAAAAGCTTCCTCACTTGCCTTCGAGTGGACAAGGATAAGGTCTGCGTTACCGTCAACTGCCTTCTGGATAGCCGCGCCCGTACCTGCTGACTGAACCTCAACCTTATAGCCCGTTGCCTTTTCAAACACGGGAAGAAGGTAGGGAAGAAGACCTGAGTCGTTTACGGATGTTGTGGTTGACATTCTGATTACGGGGTTTGCGGGAACGTTATCAGGTGTAACGTTGCCCGGGGTTTCTCCACCGCCGCCGCAGGCAGCAAGTGTGAACAGCAGCATCGCTGCGAGAAGGATTGCAAGAAGCTTTTTCATATTCATTTCTCCTTTTCAATCACGGAAGGCAAGGAGGTTTCCCTCGTTCACCCTTAGCCGTTAACCGCCATATTTCATCCTTTGACGGCTTGTGTTATTTCGGCTACGCCCTTTCCCTCATATGAAGCCACTTAGAGGTAAGGGTCGGAAAATGAATTAAAGTGCAGAGCACTACTTCTTCTTTATCTTTTTTATGTTTAAATTATTTACCAAAAAAGTGAATTTTCTTTTAATTATATTGTAAAATTTCACTAACAATGTTATTATTATACTATATAATTTTAGTTTTTTCTATAGATTGAGGTGATTTTTTTGAAATTCGGTGTAATTTGCATCAGTGACCGATGCAGTAAAGGGCTTTGCGAGGACAAAAGCGGTCCGCTTATAAGTGAACTTCTTGCCCCCTTGGGTGAAACGTCCTTTTATGAAATTGTGCCCGACGAAAAAATCCTCATCTCCCTTGCGCTGATAAACGGCTGCGACAAAACCGATGCCGACGTTATTTTCACCACCGGCGGTACGGGACTTGCTCCCCGTGATGTTACACCCGAGGCAACAAAGGCGGTAATAGAAAAGGATGTTCCCGGCATAAGCGAGGCAATAAGGCAGAAGAGCCTTGAAATCACACCCAAGGCAATGCTTTCAAGAGCAGTAAGCGGTATAAGAGGACAGACTCTTATCATCAACCTTCCCGGAAGTCCCAAGGCGGTAAGAGAGGCTCTTGAAATTGTAATGCCCGTTCTCCCCCACGCCGTTGAAACCCTTACGGGAAATACAATTTCTTGCGGAGGAAACTACTGATTTGAACATCAAGGAACAAACCCAGGGCTTCAGCCTGAAGGATAAAAAAGCGCTTGTTGTCGGCTGCGGAGGTCTTGGCTGTAATGTTGCCGTACACCTTGCGGGAGCAGGCATAGGCAAGCTTATACTCTGCGACTTTGATACGGTGAGTGAGAGCAACCTCAACAGACAATTCCTTTACACAAGGGAAGACATCGGTAAAAGCAAGGTGCTTTGTGCAAAGGAAAGACTCACACTTTACGCCCCCGACTGCGAGATTATTGCAGTAAAGGAGCAAATAAATGATATTTCAAAATTGCAATTTTCCACAGAATGTGATATAATATTTTCCTGTGTTGACAACAATGATGCAAGGCTTATTCTGGAAAGCGTCTGCCGTGAAAATAACATTCCCCTTGTTCACGGCGGTATTGACGGATTTTACGGTGTAGCCTATCTGTATGTGCCGTCATTTTCTCTCACACCTTCCGAAGCAGGTCTTTGTCAAGGAAGCAAAGCAAAATACAATATAAGCGCTGTTGCAGGGGTTGTAGGATCATTCCAGGCGTCATTGGGTATTAAATATCTTCTGACGAAGGATAATTCCTTAAGCGGCAGAATACTTATATTTGATGAAGATAAAGCAGACACTCTTAATCTTAATTTTTAAGGAGCGTATTTATGTCAAAACTTAAAGGCTATATGGGTAAGGTGCTTTTTGTTGACCTTACCAATAAAACTCACAGCGAATTCCCCTGGTCGGACGAGGACAGAAAAAGAACCATCGGCGGTAAGATTATGGCGGCTGATATTCTTCTTCAGCACATCCGTCCCGGTATGAAGGCTTTTGATGAGGACAACTGGATTGTTGTTTCAACAGGACCTCTTACAAGATGTAAGTCACCCTCATCAACACGCTTCAATATTTCAACCGTTTCACCCCTTACAGGTCTCCTCACCTCCTCAAACTGCGGCGGCCCCTTCGGCAGACGTCTCAAAAAGGCAGGCTGGGACGCTATGGTTATCACAGGCAGAGCAAAGGAGCTCACCTGGATTGAAATTGACGATGACAAAATCACCTTCCACGATGTACCCGAAATGAAGGGTATGCTTACAGGTGAAGTGCAGAAGCAGTTCAAAAGCGGCACAAGCTGCATCACCATCGGTCCCGCAGGTGAAAACAAGGTTCTTTATTCCGGCGTTTTCAGCGGTGAAAGAACAGCAGGCCGAGGCGGTGTAGGTGCTGTTTTCGGTGACAAAAACCTTAAGATAGTAACTGCAAAGGGCTCAAACGAGGTAGAGCTTTATGATAAGGAAAGAATGGAGTTCCTCAACGAACAATGGAAAATGCAGTTAAAGCGTCATCCCATTACAGGTGCACAGCTTTCCAAGCTCGGCACAGCAGGTCTTGTTGCTCCTATGCAGGCTCACCGTATCCTTGCAACAAAGAACTTCGGTGACGGCCGTTTCGAAAACTTTGAAAAGGTTTCAGGTGAAGAGCTTGCCGAAAAGCACCTTATCAAAAACGGCGGCTGCTATTCCTGCCCGATGAAATGCGAAAGACGAGTAATGTACGAGGGCAAGAACATCAAGGGTCCCGAGCTTGAAACTCTCGGTCTTTTAGGTCCTAACCTTATGAATGATGATATTGAAAAAATCATCAGGTGGAACTATGAGCTCGACGAGCTCGGTATTGATACAATTTCTGCTGCCGGCTGTGTTGCTTTTGCAATGGAGCTTAACGAAAAAGGTATGTGGGATTGCGGTCTTGAATTCGGCAAGACAGATAACCTGAGTGAGGTTTTCCACGATATTGCTTACAGAAGAGGCATCGGTGATATTCTTGCCGAAGGTACAAAAAGGATGAGTGAGCGCTTCGGCGGTAAGGATTTTGCAATTCACGCAAAAGGTCTTGAGCTTGCCGCTTACGAGCCGAGAGGTGCCGTCGGTCACGGTCTCGGTTATGCTACATCAAACCGTGGCGGCTGCCACCTTAATGCAGGCTATATGGTTGTTCTTGAGGGCCTCGGTCTTAATATGGACTCATATACTCCCAAGGGCAAGGCAGGTCTTGCTATTACCTTCCAGAATGTTATGGAGGGTGCTTCTGCAGCAGGCTTCTGCGTGTTTACTTCATATGCTATTCTGCCCTGGTTTATCGTTAACAAGCCTGCAAGCCTTCTTACCAGAGCAGTACAGACTGTTTTCAAATACTCAACTCCCGTTTTGTATCTTGCATTGCAGTTCCCCTGGATTTTGTCCGTGAATATACCTTTGATTCAGTATCCCAGAGTGCTTAACGCTTCAACGGGCTTACACTACACAGCAGGCTCATTCATCAAAGCCGGTGCTTACGGATACAATGTTGAAAGACTTGCAAATATCATTCTCGGTCTCCCCGTCGGCAAGGATACCGACACTCTTCCCAAGCGTCTTACAGACGAGGAACAGGTACCCGGCGACAAGAGAACAAAGGTACCCCTTGAAAAAATGAAGAAGAGCTATTACATAATCCGTGGCTGGAAGGACGGCGCACCCACAATGCGCACCCTTAAAAGGCTCGGCATAAAGGTGCCTGAATGTGCAAAGGAGGTATATCCTTATGGTAAAGGTTAAAATTTTCGGTGTTATCCGTTCAACAACAGGCTTCGGTTATCTTGAAGTGAATGCTGAAAACGTTCAGGGAATTTTTAATGAGATTTCAGCTCTTATGGAAAAGGGTTATTATGAAGACCTGAAAAAGCAGGAAGAACTCAAGAATGACCCGAAACATAAATACTGGCCTGAAAGAAACGCAGCACTCAATCCTCATAAAGAGCTTAAATTCGGCGATGCTATTGTTTATGTCAACGGCGAAAGATGTATGCGTAAAAAGAAAAAGCTTTCTGACGGTGATGAAGTGTGGTTACTGTCACCTGCAGCAGGCGGTTAAAGAAAACTTACACGGGCGACACTTCGTAAGGAGTGTCGCCCTGCAATAATATCTGACCTTCGGTCAGGTGAAATATTGCTTCGCAATATGAATTTTTTGCCCGACGGCAAAAGTTGAAGGACGTGATGAAATGGCTGAAAAGCTGATTATATTCGACTGCTTCGGCGTTATTTTCGAGGAGGTTGCACCAACCTTTCTGAAAAAATATCTCGCCGCAGACAAGGCCGAAATCTTAAAGGAGGAGCTTTTTGTTCCCGCAGATTTAGGACAGATAAGCTACGATGAGCTTCTGACAAATATGGCAAGGGTGCTCGGTGCTGACAAGGCGCAAATGACCGAGGAGTGGAACAGTATGTTCATCCTCCGCGAGAGTATTCTTCCCGTAATCAGGGCGCTCGGTGAAAAGCACGATGTAATTCTTCTTTCCAACGCGCCCTACGGCGTTGTTGAAGCTCAGTTTGAAAAGCACGGTCTTGCTCCCCTTTTCAAAAGGATGTTTATTTCCTGCAATCTCGGTCTTGCCAAGCCTGACAAGGCAATTTATCTTCACTCTGTGAGTGAGATGAAAAAGAGCTATGACGAGATTTATATGATTGATGACAATTGGAGCAACCTTAAGCATCTGCCTGAAATAGGTATTACTCCGATACATTATAAGGGTGAAGACAAGGTGCTTGAGGCATTGATGTAAGAAAAAGAAAGCAAAAGTTCTTTTGGTTACTTTTCTTCCAAGAAAAGTCACGCCCGACCGGCGAGGTCATTAAACGATTATAAAAACAGAGCCAACACAAATCCGTGTTGGCTCATTTACTATTTATGCATATTTATTTTGTTAAAGCAAGGGGCTTTGTCCCTTGACCCCACAAGCTTTTGTAAAAGCTTGACCAAAACTTTATGCTTTTTTCTCTATTTTATCAAGCAGCTCTCCCACCGTGATTTCAGGATTTTCTACACCCGCCATAATCGAAGCCACCATATTCTCGTGAAGCTTTTCAATCTGCTCCTTGGTTGAAAGCTTTGTACGGTACATATAGCACACATTAAAGCCTCCGTCCTTCGGGTCAGGCATAGTAATAACATAAAGCGGTGTGAAATATCTTGTAAGATTATAGGTTCTGAACTCAAACTCGATACCGAACTCACCGTTCACGGGAAGAGGTATCCACGAGAACATCAAGGAGTTGGGGCCCTGAATGGGTCCGAAGCCAAACAGGTCAAGAGACATATCTCTTGCCTTGGTGTAAGGATAAGACGCGTGATGGTAAAGTCTTCTTCTGATTGATATAAGCTCCCTTACAGACTCATCAAAGGTGCTGTCCTCACCGAGCACCGCACGAAGCTGCAGGGGCTGCGCAAGACAGCCGAGCATATTCTTTTCCTGCAATGTTGCACGCTTACTGCAGACACTCATCATTGAAACGTCGCCGATACGCTCATTTACGGCGCTGCAATGGGTGTGAAGACCCATCTGGAAAACGCTTTCGGGTGCAAAACGGTTTTCACGGCAGTAGGCAAATATTTTTGCCGCTTTTTCAGGTTCGATGTGCATTGTGAGGAAATCACACTTGCTGTAAAGAGGGTTATATGCCATCGGCACCCTTATGTCGGGATTCTTCTTCTTTTTACGGTAGGCATTAAGGAAGTCCATACCGTGAACTGCCGCATAAAAGGGCTCGCCCGGCTCAAGGAAATACTCCTTATAAAACCTTTCGTGCTTCGCCATCTTCTTTTCGTCACTCTGTCTTACAAGCTCAGCCTTTATGTACTCCTCATAACTGTCAGTAGCCTTGGGAAGCTCATCGCCCTGCATAAGAGCCGCATAAATCATTAAAAGCTGCTTGTAGAAAAAGGCTATACCCAGAGCGTCAATTACCATATGGGTAAAGTTTGCGTAAATACCGCATCTGCCGTCGCTGATTTTGAAAAATACAACCCTGAAAAGCTCACCCTTTTCAAACTTAACGGGCTTTTTTGCATCGGCTGAGCAGTATTCCTCCTGCTCCTCAGCATTTCGGAAATACTTTACATCCGCAGTATAAGCGTTTTCGTCACGGAAATACTGCATCAGCTTTCCGCCCTTTTTAACAAAGGCAAGCCTCAAGCAGTCGTTCCTTTTTATCACAAGCTCAAGCGCCTTCTGAAGCACTTCAAAGTCCATATCCATTTTAATCACAAAGGATGTGGGAATCTGCGCCATCTGCTTATGAAGGCTGAATTTGTGCATCAGGTACATACAGTCCTGTGAGGGTATTGTGCCGTAAAGTGTTTTTCCTTCTTCAATTCTTTTTCTGCTCATTTTTTACTTCCTCCGTTTTCTCATTATATATAGCCATGACATCGGTTAAAACCGAATCGTCAAAAAGGGTGTTCGCATTATATAAAAAGAGAATATCAGTAAAAGCATCCTCTTTCATTACTCCGTCAATCCCCTCAGTCATATAGCGGGGGTCAACAACAACAATTTTGCTGAAATAAGGTGTCAGCATAGGTATCATACAGTTTGCAAAGGAGTCCTTTATCACAAGGAGCTTTCTGTCCCCTTCAAGCACCGTTGAAACGGAAATCTTCGCACAGTTACTGCCGAGGAAAACCTCGTAGTGGTTTTTCTCCTCAAGCTTTTCCTTGAAGAACAAACTTTCTCGCTTGTTGCCATCACCCGAAAACTCCGCAAAGTAAGTACCCTGCGATTGCTTCGGGAAGCATACCTCAACGCTGTCAACAACATTCTGCGCGGGGCTTTTTGAGCTGAGCGTGCCTTCAAAGCTGTTACTTACCGTATGAAACTCAAAGCTCTCTCCGTCGACGCTTTCTCCGAGACTCTCCGAAATCACTTCAAAAGCTGAAAATGCTCCGCGGGTTGTCCAATGATGGTCACTCTTATAAAAAACCTGATGCTCTTTTTTTGCCTCAAGCAAGGGAGTCACCGCATCGACTCTGATTATTTTTTCGTCGAGCAATGCATAGAATTTATCAATCTGCGCCTGCTGATTTTCCTCCTGAAGATAATCGGGCAGATACTCTGAATAAACGAAGCTGCTGTTAGGCACAAGGGCAAAAACCGTATTGATGCCCTTATTGCTCTGAACAAAGCGGTTTATGCTTACGGCTATGTCCTTCATTTTTTCTTCGTCATAGGGTGTCTGCTTTTCAAACAGGAAACCGTTTTTGCCGATATATGCACCGTTTTCCTCATTTTTACCGAGGGCGCGTTCAATCAGGCTTTTAATATATATAGCCTCATCGCGGAAGGGAAACTGATCTGTAAGGTAGCTTTCAAAGTCCTTCATAAAGCTTCCGTCAAGAACACCCGAAAGAGTCACTTCAGGCATTTTTGCAAGCAGCCTGCTTTCGTTTTCGCTGAACTCTCTGTCGGGGACAACAAAGCCGTAAACCGACAGAAAGGCAACAAGCAGACAGAAAAAGGTGATGAAAAGCGAAAAGATTATTCTGCCCTTGGGCTTTGGCGGCTTTTCTTCAGCGGATGTCTCCTCCGATTCACCGTCAGCGGTCCCGCCCTCAGCGTTAAGCGCCTCGGTCTGCACCTCTGCTTCTTCCTGCTCATCGGAAGCAGCCTCAGGCTCAGCCTCACAGGACTCCTCAGGGATAACAATCCCCTCAGCCTCCTCTGTTACCGCTTCGGCGGTCTGCTCTTCAATTGTAAATTCCTCGTTCATGCCAACCCTCCCTTCTGAATTCGCTGTGATGAATATAATGTGTTTTAGAATCTGAAATATAAGAACGGGTTATAGGTTTCGCTGATAAGATATACCACGCACAAAAAGAAAATGATTGTATATCCGACCGTCATTGCCGTTACGTTAATGCGGTAGTTTTTTACTCTCGGCATTTTTGCAAAGCAGCCCAGAGCCGAAAGGCTCATTATTGCAATTGAAAGTCCCGCCGAGGAAAGGTAGTACATCGCGGTGCTGTCGGAGAACAGATTGCCCGAAAGGCAGAACATAGCTCTGATATAAGAGAGCGCCTCGGGGAAGCTTTCCTTTGAAAAAAGCACCCAGCCTATCATAACAACCACCATAGTACCCGCCCAACGGAAAACAGACGGAATCCTCGGAAGTATATTCTTAAGAAGATATTTTTCGATAATAAGAAGCACGCCGTAAAGACTGCCCCAGGCAATAAAATTCCACGCCGCACCGTGCCACATACCCGTAAGCGCCCACACAGCAAGGATATTGAGAATGTGACGGAGGGTGCCCACACGGTTTCCGCCGAGAGGAATATAGACGTAATCCCTGAACCAGTTGCTCAGGCTTATATGCCACCTTCTCCAGAAGTCAGTGATGCTTTTTGCCGTATAGGGGAAGTTAAAATTCTGAATAAAGTCGAAGCCCAGCATTTTGCCGAGACCTATTGCCATATCGGAGTAGCCGCTGAAATCAAAATAAATCTGCAGAGTATAGCAGACAATGCCCGTCCACGCCGTTACTGCGCTCAGAGAGCTTACCTCAAGGGCGCTTATCTGCGTATAAAAGGCACCGACGGTATTAGCAAAAAGCACCTTTTTGCCCATACCCTTTATGAAAATGAGTATACCGGCGGCAAGCTTCTCACGGCTTACATAACGCTCCTTAAGCTGCTTTTCAATGTCACCGTACTGCACAATAGGTCCTGCAATAAGCTGCGGGAACATTGTAACATAAGCGGCAAAGGGTACAATTTTTTTCTGCGCCTGAGTACCGCGGTAAACGTCAACTATGTATGAAATAATCTGGAAGGTGTAAAAGGAAATGCCGACGGGAAGACCCGGTGCGGTGAATTCGATATCAAGTGAAAAGAAGGAATTGAGGCTGTCTGTGACAAAGCCCGAATACTTGAAAAAGCCGAGAGAGATAAGATTAAAGGCTATACCGAAGATAAGAATAAGCTTCATCTTCTTCGGCTTTTCCCTGTGATACTCAATATCAAGACCGATAAAGTAGTTAAAAACAATGCTCAGCGCCATAAGAAGGACGTAAAAAGGCTCACCCCATGCGTAGAAGACGAGACTTACCGCAAGGAGTATGAAATTCTTTTTTGCCGTTTCTCTTTCGTTATTCTTAGGGAAAAGCCTGATAAAATAAAGTATCAGTGTAACGGGCAGAAAGAGAAACAAAAATGTGGCACTGCTGAATACCATTTACTCACACCTCTGTATATAAATCCGAGACTTATAAGCTGCCGTTAAAGGCGGAGACAACCGCCTCCTTATTCTCACCGACATAAAAAAGCACATAGCCCTTTTTTCCTATGAGAAGATGAGCGGAAAGCATACTGCTCTCCTCGGGAGCGTAGCCCTCAAATATCTCTGTTTTTTCGTCTGCATACTGCTCAAGCTTTTCGCTCAGAGCTCTGACGGCATTCGCATCTGTAGCCTTAAAGAGCATAAGCTCCCTTACGTCCATAACGGAATCGCTTGAAAGACAGACAAAGTCAGTATATGCATCCCCCTCAAAGGAAAGCTTCTTTTTAATTTCAAGAGCATCGCGTGCCTTAAGTCCCTCTGTGTCAGAGGCGGCAACAACCGCACCCTCAACCGCTTCAAAGGGTGTCTGACTTACGCTGTCCTGAACACAGACGTAAGCGATAATCACGCCTAAAAGCACGACACAGATAAGCTCACCGAGCCTAAGTAAAAACTTTTTCATCCGATTATCCCCTTGCTTTCAACGATAAAAGGCAGCCACTTGTCGGAATAAAAGCCCGCTGAAAGGTGTATTCCGTCACCGCCGTAATAATCCTTGCAGGACTTCATCATTTCCGTTGAATCAAGAAATTCAACACCGAGCTTTTCGCACATTGTGATAAGCGCCTTATTGTAAGCACCGACCTGACCGAAGCGAGCCTCTGTCGCAACGGCTCTGTCGACGGGGAAAAGACCGCTTACGATAATACGAGAATCGGGAAGCGCCTTCTTAAGCTTACCTATAAGCGAAGTATACTGACTTATAAAGCTGTCGCGATCGGCTTTTTCAGTAGAAATCATATTGATGCCGTAGTGAAGAATAATCACCCTCGGGTTAGCGGAAATAATCTTATTAACATTACTGCTCAGGTGATAAAGACTCGCGCTGACCTGAGTAACAAGTCGGTCGGGGTTGAGTATTCCGTAAACCTCAAGGCCGTTCATCAGTGAGTCACCTACAAAATAGGTATTTGAGAAAACCTTACGGAGATTTGTTTCACCTTTCTTCAGTTTATCGAGGGTATCCGCAATCTGCTTTTTTGTTGAGCCGCCGAGCTGTTCAAAGCGTATTCTTTCATTTTCGCGGATTATTTTTTCTATATCCGCTGCCTTGAATTCAGAAAAGGAGTCAAGCACCTCGGGGTGTGCTTCGGGCAGATTTCCGTCGGTCACTCTCGGAATATAGCTTCCTTTAAAATTAAAGAAAAGAGCGGCAGAAAGTATAATAGCTATAGCAAGAAAACCGATAATTCTTTTCATTTACTGCCCCTCCTTTTACGCCTATTTATTAAAGCTTATAATCCTTTTAATTATACCTCTTTATGTCCGTTAAATCAATATCAAGTCTTAATATTTTTTAAATAATTTCGCGGATTTCAGCCGTTAAAAAAACGACACATTAAACATAAGCGTAAAAAACAAAGCATTTTGTCGGAATTTGTTCTTTTTCGGTTGACAAAGAGTTCACTTCTGATATAATTTATATATAACTTTAAGTTAATAAACGGAGGGGAAAATATGAAAACAATTCTTGTTGCCGGTGCAGGTCACGGCGGTCTTTCAGCCGCTATCAACCTTGCAAGAAAGGGCTACGACGTAACCGTTATTGAAAAGCAGAAGAGAGAGGAAATGGGCTATAACTGGGAGGATGCCATCGAGCTTTCCGCCTTTGACTTTGCGGAAATTGCACGTCCCGACGAAAGCATTTACATCAAATCTCACCATATGGCATATATGAGTCCCAACGGTCAGCACGTTCTTAAAATGCCCTACGATAAGGGTATAGGCAGACGCGTTCATATGGAGCGTAAGGGTCTTATAGCACATATGCTTTCAGAGGCTGAAAAGGCAGGCGTAAAGCTTATTTTTGAAACCGAAATCCTTGCTCCCGTAATTGAGAGAAACGCCGTAAAGGGTATGAAAATCAGAAGCGGTGAAGGCGAGGTCGTTCTCGAAAGTGACCTTCTTATTGACGCGGCAGGTCTCAACTCCCCTATAAGAACTCAACTTCCCGCCTCCTTCGGCATTGTAAGGCAGTTTGAGGACAGAAATATTTTCAACGCATACCGCGTTTACTTTGATAACACTGACGGCACGGTTACCGACCCGCCGTACAATGTAACCTTCTTCCATATGAACAAGCCCGGTATCAGCTGGACAATCACCGACGAAAAGTTTGTTGACATCATTGTCGGCAAGTTCCAGATGAAGGGTAAGCTTACAATGGACGAGGTCAACGCTTCAATTGACGATTTCAGAAGCCGTTATCCCTATATCGGACAGAAGATTCTCCGCGGCGGAGAAAGAATTGAAAGCATCCCCATTTCAAGAATGATTTCAAAAATCGTCCACAACGGCTATGCCGCTGTAGGTGACAGCGCAGGTATGACTATCCCCTTAAGCGGAAGCGGACTTGTTCTGAGCATTATGGCAGGTAAGTATCTTGCTGACTGTGTACTCAGTATCGGTAACGGCGAATACACCGAAAAGAGCCTCTGGGCCTACGAGTACAACTACTTCCAGGAGCAGGGCAAGAATTATCTTATGCTTGACGCCTTCAAGAACTTCTTCACCTATGTTGAGGCAAAGGACATTGACTACATTCTCAAAAAGAAGATTCTCACCGAGCAGCAGTTCTCCGTTGCTGACGGCGAGCCCCTTGTGCTTCCCTTAAAGCAGATTATACATATTGTTCTCAACGGTATGCCCGTTATCAAGATATTCCCCCATCTTATCGGGGCACTTGCCGTTGTTCCCGCATTGCCTGTTGTTATGAAGCTGATGCCCAAGGAATATGATGAGAAGAAGTTTAAGAAATGGGAGAAGTTCTACCTGTCATTATAAAAGCGTAAAGTTCTTTTGTGTCACTTTTCTTTCAGGAAAAGTGACGGCCGACCGGCGAGGTCGTTAAGCAATTAAAAACACCGTCAAGTTTAATTTTGACGGTGTAATTTTTATGCACAAAGGCTGCACGGCTCTCTCAAAAGCTTTGCAGTTTCTATAGGCATTTCAAAGCCTGTCCTTCCGGCACAGTACATATCTCTGTGGTATTTTTTACCTGAGGGAGTTATGTAAACCTTTTCCTGTTTCTTGACCGGTGTGTTCATACAGTACAAAAGCTCGCCCTCGCTGTTAATTACAAAGCCATAGCCTTCATAATCGGCAAGCCTGATTTTTTCTTTACCATTTTCAAAATAAACGGAATCATCACCGCATATAATCTTCGAGCTGCCTATTGTAAAGCTGTTCTCTGAACCGTTAAGCATTATGGCGTTTATTTCGGCGGATTTTTCGCAGTAAATAACGGTATCGTGCATATCATAATAAAACCTTGTAATAGATGGTGTAGGCTTTTCGGTTTCGTAAATGTAATAACACAATATCACATTACTGATAAGTGATACAATAAACAAAGTCAAAACCACATATTTAACAAATTTCTTCATACTGACATCCTCACTTCGGTAAAAATAAAAAAGTGTGCCCCAAACGAGACACACCGAAAAATG
>JAZOVO010000003.1:0-2540 GCA_045658745.1 Acutalibacteraceae bacterium
GGGAGGGGGACCGCCGAACGGCGGTGGAGGGATTCTTTATTAAAATTCATCTGTCTTTTACAATATCCCCCTGTCAGCCTGTCGGCTGACATCCCCCTTTAGGCAAGGGGGACTGATAGGTACTGCTCCTTTTCAAACATCCCGTCAAACTCTAATTTACCGTTTGCCAACTTATCTCTTGACATAAATTGCTTATTATTATATAATATTGTGACTTTGTATATAAGTAAAAATCAATTTGAAAGGATTGACTAATAAATGGCACAGGAATTTACCAGAGAGGGTTACGAAAAACTCGCTCAGGAGCTTGAATATCTCAAGACAGAGGGCAGAAACAAAGCGGCAGAGGATATCAAAGAGGCACGCTCACACGGTGACCTTTCCGAAAACGCAGAATATGATGAGGCTATGAACGACCAGGGTCGTCTTGAAGCACGTATCACAGAGCTTGAGGCAATTCTCAAGGATGCTGTTATCATCAGCGATGCTGCTGTAGGCACTGTTCACGTCGGTTCGGTTATCACACTCAAAGACCTTGACGACGACGAGGAAGACGATTATGTAATCCTTGGCGAAAACGAATCAACAAAAGAAGATAACTACATCTCTGCAGAGTCTCCCGCAGGCAAGGCAATTATGGGCAAGGTTCCCGGCGATACCGTTCAGGTAGATGCTCCCGGCGGTGTCATCAACTACCAGATTGTCAAGATTGTAAAGTAAGTTTTAATATTTGAGAGGATAATTAAAATGGCAGAAGAAAACAATGTTGTCCTTACGCCCGAAGAAGAGGTAAGAAGCGAAAACGAGCAGAGAGCAATCCGTCTCGAAAAGCTTGAAGCACTTCAGCAGGCAGGCAAGGACCCGTTTGAAATAACACTCGCAAATCAGACAATTACTGCCGCTGAAATCAATGCACGTTTCGACGAGCTTGAAAATTCAGAGGTATATATCTGCGGCCGTATTATGACGTGGCGCGATATGGGTAAGGCAAACTTTATCGATATCCGCGACCGTTCAGACCGTATGCAGGTTTATGTTCGTATCAACGACATCGGCGAAGAGAATTTTGCCGAGTTCAAAAAGTGGGATATCGGCGATATTGTTGAGGTAAAGGGCTTTGTTTTCCGCACACGCAGAGGCGAGATTTCCGTTCACGCTCAGCAGATACGCCTTATCTCCAAGTCACTTCTTCCCCTTGCAGAAAAGTATCACGGCCTGACAGATACCGACACACGCTACCGTCAGCGTTACCTCGACCTTATTATGAACCCCGAGGTTAAGGATACCTTCTTCAAGCGTTCGGCAATTCTCCGCGCAATCCGCAAGTATCTCGACGGTGAGAACTTCATCGAGGTTGAAACACCTATCCTCGTCAGCAATGCAGGCGGTGCCGCTGCAAGACCGTTTATGACTCATCACAACGCACTTGATGAGGATTTCAAGCTTCGCATTTCTCTTGAGCTTTATCTCAAGCGCCTTATCGTTGGCGGTATGGAGAGAGTTTACGAAATAGGCAGAGTTTTCCGTAACGAAGGCTGTGATACAAGACACAACCCCGAGTTTACTCTTATGGAGCTCTACCAGGCATATACGGATTATAACGGTATGATGGATTTGACAGAGAATCTTTACCGTTATGTTGCACAGGAGGTTCTCGGCACAACAAAGGTTACCTACAACGGTGTTGAGATGGATCTCGGCAAACCGTTCGAGCGCATCACAATGGTTGATGCTGTCAAGAAATATGCAGGTGTTGACTGGAACGAGGTCAAAACTCTTGAGGATGCACGTGCTCTTGCAGATAAGCATCACGTTGAGTATGAAAAGCGTCACGGCAAGGGCGATATTCTTGCTCTCTTCTTTGAGGAGTATGCAGAGGAGCACCTTATCCAACCCACATTTGTTACCGACCACCCGATTGAGATTTCACCGCTTACAAAGAAAAAGCCGGGCAACCCCGACTATGTTGAGCGCTTTGAGTTCTTTATGAATGGTTGGGAAATGGCAAACGCTTACTCCGAGCTTAATGACCCGATCGACCAGCGCGAGCGCTTCAAGGCTCAGGAGGCTCTTCTCGCACAGGGCGACGATGAGGCTAACACAACCGATGAGGATTTCCTCACAGCTCTCGAATACGGTATGCCCCCCACGGGCGGCATCGGCTTCGGTATCGACAGAATGTGTATGCTCCTTACCGATTCCTCAGCTATCCGCGACGTCCTCCTCTTCCCCACAATGAAGTCCCTCAACTAAGCAAAACATCAACTCCTGCTCAAAAATGGGCAGGAGTTTTTTTGTTGTTGAAATATAGCAACAAGAGCTTTTCTTTACTATGAAAAATTAATATGTTATAATTACTATATATTCTCAAAGGGGTAAAAGCAAATGAATGATTCAGAACGAGAACTTTTTTTGGAAACTCTTAACTCCTTATCCGGTGAAGATGTCAAAAAGGAAAAAGAATTGTTGTATAAATCAATTAGATGCAATACTTATATCTCCAAAGCAATAATATATTGATTTAAAACAAAGATGCAGAT
>JAZOVO010000004.1:0-10146 GCA_045658745.1 Acutalibacteraceae bacterium
CAAGGAAGCCTGCAAGAGCAAGAACGATTATAGCAAAGGATATTGTTCTGTCCTTTTTAAAAACTTTACCTTTTTCTTTGTTTTCCATTTTAATTTTTACCTTTCTTGTTATGCTAAAATAACAGAAGTTTTATGTATTTATGGTTATTAAGCCCTCGCCGGGCAGGCATTACTTTTTTTGTAAAAAAAGCAATCAAAAAAACTTTGCTTTTTTCTGAACATCAATCAGACTCCGCCAAAGCGTCTGTTTCTTCTGCCGTATTCCTCAATGGCACGGTCGAGGTCCTCAGGCTTGTAATCGGGCCAGAGCACGTCGTCAATATAGATTTCGGAATAAGCTGACTGCCAGAGAAGATAGTTTGAAAGCCTGTATTCACCGCTGGGTCTGATAATAAGGTCGGGGTCGGGCTGACCAGCCGTATAAAGACCTGCCGAAATCATATCCTCGGTGATATCCTTCGGGTCAAGAGCACCGTCCTTTACCCTTTGGGCAATTTCTTTTACTGAATGGACAATTTCATCTCTGCCGCCGTAATTTACGGCAATATTGATATAGGTCTTCTTTTTATCGTCGGACTTCTGTTCAACGGTATCCATAAGCTTTACTATATCCTTGGGCATCCCCTCGCGGGAGCCGATGAAGCGGATATGATAGCCCGCCTCCTCGTTTTCGAGATATCTTTCCTGCATTTCGTCAAGATATCTGCGAAGAAGGTTCATAATGGCGGTAACCTCCATTTTTGAGCGCTTCCAGTTTTCCGTTGAAAAGGCATAAAAGGTAACATACTTAATGCCGATATCAGAGCAATACTGACAGATATTGCGGAAAACCTCTGCGCCGACCTTGTGTCCCTCGGTGCGCCTGAGTCCCCTCTGCTTCGCCCAACGGCCGTTTCCGTCCATAATAATGGCGATATGCTCGGGTAAGTTTTCAAACTTTTTTTCCATTATTCACCCTCCTATTTAAATATACTTAAATATTGACAAAAGGGGCTGTAACAACAGCCCCGAATAAATTCTGAAATCAGATGGACATTACTTCCTTCTGCTTTGCGTCGCAGATTGTTTCGATTTCCTTTGTGTAGTTGTCGGTAATCTTCTGAATTTCCTTTTCAGCGTCCTTGAGATCGTCCTCTGTGATTTCGCTGTTCTTCTTCATAGCCTTGAGCTTTTCAATGCAGTCACGGCGGATTGAACGTACTGCAACCTTTGAGTTTTCGGCAATCTTCTGAATATCCTTAACGAGCTCCTTACGTCTGTCCTCTGTGAGAGGAGGGAAGGTAAGACGGATAACTGAGCCGTCATTCTGAGGATTGATGCCGATATCTGAGGTCTGGATAGCCTTTTCAATTGCCTTGAGCACGCTCTTGTCCCAGGGCTGAATTGTAAGAACTCTTGCCTCGGAAACGGAAACGGATGCAAGCTGATTGATAGGTGTAGGAGAGCCGTAGTAGTCTGCGGTTACCTTATCAAGAATCTGGGGATTTGCGCGGCCTGCACGGATTGCGCCGTATTCTGTCTGTAATGCTGAAACGGTTTTACCCATCTTTGTTTTAGCGGTTTCAAATACTGTCTTCATAATTTTGTCCTCTTTCTTTATAGTAATTGTTTTATGTATTTATTCTTTAACAACGGTACCGATGTTCTGTCCCTCAAGAGCCCTTACAATGTTCTGCGGGTCATCAAGGTTGAAAACAAGGATTGAAATTCCGTTATCTCTGCAAAGTGAAGCTGCTGTGCTGTCCATTACCTTAAGGCCCTTTGAAAGCACCTCGGAATGGGTAAGCTCGTCATATTTTACGGCATCATCAAACTTGTTGGGATCCTTATCATAAACGCCGTCAACATTTGTTGCCTTGAAAATGATTTCTGCATCAATTTCAGCCGCTCTCAATGCTGCAGCTGTATCGGTTGAGAAGAAGGGGTTACCCGTACCGCAGCCGAAGATTACAACATCGCCGTTTTCAAGATACTCAACTGCCTTACGCTTTGTGAAAATTTCGCCTACCTGAGGCATTACAAGACCTGTGAGCACCTGTGCCTTAACACCGAGCTGCTCGAGTGTATCCTGCAAAGCAAGGGAGTTAATTGTTGTTGCAAGCATACCCATCTGGTCAGCTCTGGGTCTGTCCATTTCGCCGCTTGATCTGCCGCGCCAGAAATTGCCGCCGCCGACAACAATACCTATCTGTGTACCCATCTCGGTACATTCCTTTATAACCTTGCAGACGGTGGTAACCATATCAAAATCGAGACCCTTACCCTCGGCACCTGCAAGCACCTCTCCGCTTAATTTAAGGAGAATTCTTTTGTATTTAGACTGCATTTGTATGCACCTCCGAATTCCTTTTTACTTATTTTACTAAATATCGGCTTAACTGTAAAGACCTTTTTTGATTTTTAACCGATAATTTTTATTTCTTCAACACCTTCGCGGGCGGAGGAGGCAGAAAAACGCAGAGTTTCAAGATTTTCAACGTTTTCACAATAGAGTCCGTGTGCATAATCGTCACAGACATTTTCAAAATCCGCACGGCATTTTTCTATAAGCACATCCTTTGCATTCTTTATATAAATGCAGGAGTTTTTGCTTTTTGTAATATCAACATCAATGCCGGGGCGAAGGTCATAAATTCCACAGCTCCATTTTGAGGTTTTTGTAAGAGTTACTCTTACGTTTTCAAGAGTTACATCCTCGATGGGATTATCCTCTGTTCCGTGGATGAGAATTCCGTTTTCACCCTTACAGGTGATATTACGGAATCGGACGTTTTTGATGTGACCGCATTTTGTGTTTGTGTCACGACGGAAGGCAGTAACGGCAATGGGCTCTGCACTGCCCCACCAATCGGGACAGAAGCGTCTTGTTTCGATAATGATATCCGAGAAGGTTACGTTTTCAACGTTGCCGCCGTCTCTTATCTGAATTGAAAGTCCGCGGTTGGATTTTGATATTGTACAATCAGAAACAATTACATTGCGGAAATCACCTACACCCTCAGTACCGATTTTGATTGCGGCGGAGGTTGAGGTAAGAGTGCAGCCGCTGATTATAACGTTTTCTGTAGGTCCGTACTCACTGTTGCCCTTTGATGCTTTAAGACAGATACAGTCATCAGCGCAGGTTACGTGACAGCCGAGAATACGCACATTTGAGCAATGGTCGGGGTCAATACCGTCACTGTTTGCAACGTCAAGAGGATTGAGAATGCGGATATTCTGAATAAGCACATCGTCACAGCCAGCAGGATGAAGCGTCCAGAAGGGAGCATCCTTGATTGTGACATCCTTGACGGTAATGTGATTACTGTTTTCGATATAAATTGTTGTGGGACGGGGATAAAAATTTCCTGTTACATAATATTGGTCTTTCCTTTCAACAAAGGCATAGCAGTTAGCATCAATTGTACCCTCACCGCTGATTACCGCACCGTGAGCCTTGTAGCCGTAGATAAAGGCAAAGGAGGGCTTACCCGTAACGGGATTACCCACAAGGGCGGTCTTCGGGTCGTTTATTGTTTCGCAGGGGCGGATGTAGGATTTGATATCCGAGGAGGCCTTTAAAACTGCACCCTTCTGAATATAAAGCTCGACATTTTCCTTTATCTGAATTGAGTGGCTGTAATAAACCGAACCCTTACAATTATCGTTGTAATAATCGCTTGCTTCAAGTACAACAGTACCGCCGCCCGCTTCGGCGCAGACGTCAACAGCCTTCTGAATAGCATCACCGTCATCGGTTATGCCGTCACCCTTTGCACCAAAAATTTTAACATTGTAATATACCATTGTAATTTCTCCTTATGCATTAAATTCACAATTAAGAGCCCGAAGGGCTTTCCTGACTACTGACTACCGGCTACTGACTACTTTTTCTCCAGCTTGGCGTAGTTAGCCATAAGCTTCTTTGTTCCTGCATTGGTAAAGGCAATTTCAAGCATAAAGTCGTTGCCCATAGGCTTTGCGGAAACAACCACACCCTCACCGAATACTCTGTGAGTAACGGTGTCGCCCGTTTTATAGGTAGCCGTTGATACTGCGGGAGCACTCTTTTTCTCCTCGACGGCACTCTTCTGCTTTGCAAGGTAGCCTCTGCCGTGGGAGCCGATATTCTTTTCATATTCACCGCGTACCATCTGCTCGAAGGACATCTGTGAGCTCTGACGTCTGCCTGTCCTTTCAATAAACGCCTCGGGAATTTCAACCATAAAGCGTGAAACGGGGTTGCGGTTTGTTGAGCCGAAGAGCATTCGCATATTCGCATGGGAAAGGTAAAGCTTCTGCTTTGCGCGGGTAATACCGACATAAGCAAGACGCCTCTCCTCTTCAACGTCCTCCTCGCTGTACATGCTCTGATGACCGGGGAAGATACCTTCCTCCATGCCGGGGATAAAAACAACAGGGAATTCAAGACCCTTTGCAGAGTGGATAGTCATAAGCACAACGGAGTTAGCCTCGGTATCATAATTGTCAAGGTCGGTAAGAAGCGCCGTTTCCTCAAGGAAGCCCGAAAGAGTCGCCTCCTCATTTTCGCTCTCATAATTTTTAAGGTTGGAGATAAGCTCGGAGATATTTTCTATTCTCTCCTCCCCTTTTTCCTTATCAAGACGAAGGAAGGGAATATACTCCGTTTTTTCCATCACCTTTTCAAAAAGCTCATCAAGAGGCATTGTATCAACAAGCTCTCTGAGGGAGTTGATCATTTCGGTAAATTCCATAAGCTTTTTACTTGAACGGGAAAGAGCCTCGTATTCATCGGCGTGGGAAAGCACCTCAAAAAGGCTGATGCCGAGTCCCGTTGCAATCTCTGCCGCCTTGTTCACCGTAGCGTCACCTATTCCCCTTTTGGGAACGTTGATAATTCGTCTTAAGCGGACATTGTCCGAGGTGTTGTTGACAACGGTAAGGTAAGCAATCGCATCACGGATTTCCATACGGTCAAAGAATCGGTGACCGCCGATAACACGGTAAGGAATACCCGAGCGTGCAAGAAGCTGTTCAAGAGTATTGGACTGAGCGTTGACACGGTAAAGAATTGCGTGGTCAGAGAAGTCATATTTTTTACTGCCGACATTGTCCTCAATTGTGTCGACAATAAAGCTTGCCTCGTCCCTTTCATCATAAGCGGTGTTTACAACAACCTTGTCACCGCCGCCGTTTGCCGTCCAGAGATTTTTACCCTTACGCTTTTTGTTGTTGGAGATAACCTCATTTGCAACGTCAAGGATTGTCTGTGTTGAACGGTAGTTCTGCTCAAGGCGTATGATTGTCGCATCGCTGTAGCGGCTTTCAAAGTTAAGTATGTTTTCAATAGTAGCACCGCGGAAACGGTAAATACTCTGATCGTCATCACCGACAACACAGATATTTCTGTGACCCGCGGCAAGTAATTCCGTAAGACGGTACTGTGCATGGTTGGTATCCTGATACTCGTCAACCATAATATAGCGGAACTTATTCTGATAGTATTCTCTAATCTCGGGATTGTTTTCAAGAAGCTTAACAGTGTTCACAATAATATCGTCAAAGTCCATAGCATCAGCCTTTTTAAGCTCTGACTGATACATTTCGTAAACCCTGCCGACCATAATTTTTCTGACATCCTTACCCGCAGTTTCCTTATAAAGGTCGGGCGAAACAAGACTGTCCTTTGCGCGGCTGATTTCATTCATAATCGTTTTATAGGAAAGGTTGCTTTCCGCAATACCGAGCTGACGCTGACACTCCTTGATCATACGCTTTGTGTCGTCGGTATCGTAAATTGTAAAGCTCTTTGAATAACCGAGCACTTCACCGTCACGGCGGAGAATTCTTACGCAGCTTGAATGGAAGGTTGAAGCCCAGATATCCTTTGCATCCTGCTCACCAAGCATTTTTTCAAGTCTTTCCTTAAGCTCTGCCGCCGCCTTATTCGTAAAGGTGATTGCAAGAATCTGCCAGGGTCTTGCCGCGTCAACGGAAAGCAAATCCTCGATGTCAAAATACCTGTCCTCGTCACCGTCAAGGTACTGCTTCATAGCCTCGATATCATACTCTGACGGCTCAAAGGCAACCTGACGGCTTTCGTAGGCATTGCCGTATTTTACAATGTTTGCAATTCGGTTTACAAGCACGGTAGTTTTACCGCTGCCTGCACCTGCAAGTATAAGCACGGGACCCTTCACCTGAAAGATAGCCTTTTTCTGCATATCGTTCATACGTGAAAAATCCTTTTCAATTATTCTTTTTCTAAGCTCAAAAAATTCATTACTCGCCATTTTTTACCTCAAAAATATTTACATAATAATACAGAATAATTTTACATTAAATCCCAAAAAATTACAACCTTTAAAATGAAAATATATCATTTAATTTTCCTTGACTTAATTTAAAAAGAGGTTTACAATAAACAGGTACAAATAAAGCAGATTTAAGGAGAAGGCTATGTCTATTGAAAGAGTAAGAGAATATATGAAGCAGTACGGTATGGAGGATAAAATCCTTGAATTTGATGTTTCAAGTGCAACCGTTCCTCTTGCCGCTCAGGCCCTTGGTACAGAGGAGGCAAGAATCGCAAAGTCCCTTTCATTCCTTGTTGAGGATAAGGCAATTATCATTGTTACAGCCGGTACTGCCCGAATCAACAACAAAAGCTACAAAGCAATTTTCCACAAAAAAGCAAAAATGCTCACCCCCGAGCAGGTAAGCGAAATGATAGGTCATAAAATCGGCGGTGTATGCCCCTTCGGTATCAACGAGGGCGTGGACGTTTATCTTGATGAATCACTCAAGGCATACGAAACCGTTTTCCCCGCCTGCGGAAGCAGTAACAGCGCTATCGAGCTGACCATCCCCGAGCTTGAAAAGCTTTCAGGCTTCAAGGAATGGATTGATGTTACAAGCGTTACGGAGCAGTAATTAAAACAGCATAAAAAAAGCAGTTGTTTTCACCGAAGTGAGAACAACTGCTGATTTTTTTATTTATTCTTAGAGAAGAATGATGAGGAACTGTGAAACGAGTACAACAGCAATAAGTGCGATGGGATAAGTTGCAGCGTAAGCAGCAGCAACATCCTCTGTACCTGCAGTTCCGATAAGAGTACCGAGAGCGGGAGTTGAGGTCATACCGCCGGTGATTGAGCCGAGGTTATTGAGAAGGCTTAATTTGAGTACATACTTAGCAAAAATATAACCGATAACAAGGGGTACAATTGTCATGATGATGCCGTATACAAAATACATAATGTCAAAGTTTTCAATGAACTCTGCACCGCCGGGGATACCTGCACCTACAAGGAAGAGAACAAGACCGAGCTCACGGAAGAGCTTGAGTGTTGCCTGTGCGGGCATAATGCTTACCTTGCCGATTCTTGAGAAGTGACCGAGAACAAGTGAAACAAGAAGGCAACCGCCTGTTGTTGTAAGTGAGAAGCAAGTGCCTGAAAGGCCTGCTGATGAAAGAGGTACCTTAACCTGGCCGAGAACTGTACCGAGGATTGCTGCAAGTGAGAATGCTGCGATACCCATATGGTCGATTTCGAAAAGCTTACCTGTGAAGGTCTTCTTTTCACCTTCCTCCTTGATTACAAGCTTTGCACGCTCCTCGTCCATATTTGCCTTTGTAAGCTTGGGAATAAGCTGAACGAAAAGAACAACACCGATAACGCCGAAGATGTAAGCAATACCGTGACCAACAGATACAAGTGACTGAAACTCAGGAGCAACGGTAGCCTTGGCAGCTGAGAATGCAGGTGTTGATGTAAGTGAGCCTGAAAGAAGACCGACAATCATAGCAACAAAGCCGTCCTGCTCTGTAATGCTTGAGCCGTAGCCGATAACCTCACCAAGACCGATACAGCCTGCTGCAGCAAGACCGCCTGCAAGGATGATAATGAGTCCGAGAAGAACATAGGACTTGAAGTTTCTTTTAAAGTTACCGAAGAATTTGGGACCTGCAATAAAGCCTACAGATGTTACAAAAAGAACAAGACCGAGGCTTTCAACAAGAGAAAGTCCGTTGCTGAAATCGTAGGGCTTTGACGAAAAGTCAAAAAGAAGCTCGCCGCCTTCGTTAACACCGAAGAAAAGAGCGCCGACTACAAGAGCAATAATAAATACACCCGCGTCACCGAGTGAAATACCCTTGACTGTTATTCTGCCGAGCAGGTAGCCACCCATAAGCACGGCAAACACTACAAAAAGAAGAGTTGAAAGATTGCTGATGGAAATGATTCCGCCTAAAAGACTCATTTTTTGTTCCTCCAAAAAGTCATTTTTATTTTTTATAAACCTTAAGCATTTTACCATTGAAGGGTAAAAAAGTCAAAGTATAAAATGGACAAACTTAACAAATAGTTAAGAATAGTTTTGTGCAAAAAGCACACATAATAATAGAGCTATATAAGTACCATATAGCCCTATATTTTTATTGATATTATGCCCAGATGAGCCAGAGAAGAAGGTAGCCTGTAACAACAGCTGCGATAGTAAAGGGAACACCGTATTTCATAAAGGTTGTGGACTTAACCTCATAGCCCTCCTTACGGAGAATACCGATACCTGCAATGTTTGCACTTGCACCGATGGGTGTAAGGTTACCGCCGAGAGTTGCACCGCAGAGAAGACCGTAGTAAAGAAGTGTGGGATTCTCAAGACCGACGCTTGAAGCGATAACGGGAACAATAGAAAGCATTGTTGCTGTGTAAGGAATGTTATCGATGAAGGCTGAAAGTATAACGGACATCCAAACGATAATTGTGTAAACGATGAACACAGAGCCTGAGCCGAGTGAGCCGATTGCCTGGCCGATAACGTCAACAACACCTGCACTCTTGATACCGCCGATTACGATGAAAAGACCGGTAAGAAGGATAATTGTGTAGTAGTCGATTTCCTTGAATGCGTTCTTAACGATTTCCTTATTCTTCTTGATAAGAAGCTCTCTTACAATACCTACAAGGAAGAAAGCAATGCAAAGGATACCGTTTGTGATGTCAGGCTTATAGAACTGACCGGGAGCTGCAGCATCCTTATAAGGAATGAAGGATACAGCGATAAGTGAAAGAACAGTACCTACAAGAAGGAAGGTGGGGAACTTATCCTCTACCTTTGTTCTGCCTTCAAATTCAATCTTGTTATTCTCCTTACGGAACATAAACCAGATAATAAGCGCACTTGCAATAGCACCTGCCTGAACAACAAAGAACATACCTACATGACCGTTGTCAACAAAGAAGTCAGAGAAGTCAAGTCCTGCAGCCTTGGCAAGAAGGATTGAAGTTGTGTCACCAACAAGAGTTGCTGCACCCTGAAGGTTTGATGAAACAGCAATACAGATAATTGCAGGAACAGGTGAAATTTTAACCTTTTTACAGAAAGCAAGAGCAACGGGAGCAATCATAAGAACGGTTGCAACGTTGTCAACGAATGCTGAAACTATACCTGCGAAAAGTGAAAGTGCGATAACTACCCATTTCATATTGGGCATTTTTGAAATAAGCACGTCACTCATAAGCTGAGGCATTTTTGACTCAATGAAAAGGTAAACCGTACCCATTGTACCTGCGATCATCATAATAACGTTCCAGTCGATTTCGGAAAGAGCCTCTTTAATGCCGTAAGCAAAGGTGCTATCCCCCACCGTGAAGAAGCCTTCACCGAAAAGTGTGGGATTAACCACTGCAATTGTGCCGAGAATAACAAAGATAATTGCTGACGTTACTGTGATGTGTGGTCTGATTTTCTGGAATGCAAGCATCAATACATAAGTGATTGCAAAGAGAACCAGAGCTGTGATTGTGATTGGACTCATTTTTATTGCTCCTTTTGTTTTTATTTTGGTCTGTACAAAAAAACAGAATCCTCAGAGGATTCTGTCAGAATTCATTGAGCGTTGACACCGTACACGCGGTGTTCAGGCATAATAAATTACAATTCCAAACAAATAACACGTATATTCACGCATTATGACAGACTCCACCACTTATCGGAATTGCAATAGTGATTATATACCTGAAAAGGTTAAAAGTCAACATAAATCGACAAGATTTTTTGGTTAATTTTCCATATTTTTAAAGGTCAAAAATATAGCACAAAAATGTGTATTTATCATGGAAAAATACTGTAAAAAGTGACATTGATTTTTTGTGTCTTAGCTTTAATAAAACT
>JAZOVO010000005.1:0-28015 GCA_045658745.1 Acutalibacteraceae bacterium
TTATAACACTATCTGGCATATTCGTAATGGTGATTATTAGATCGTTTTCTGTTTCATTTATGATAGAAATATTCATATACTAAATCTCCCATATTTTGTTATTATCACTTTTATCGAAAGCATAATCCAATAATCCGGAAATAAATCCACCAAGCGATAAAACTATGTCAACATTCTTTACAACTAAATTTAATAAAACATAGGGGACGGTTCTATGTGTTAATAATGTTTTCTGACCAAACCGAAACTAACACCCGTCAACCTGCTGACTTGTCGAATAGACAAACCCCTGTTTTTTAATTCTTCAATATTTCTCTCTTGCTCTGCCTTCGGCAAAGCCTTGCGACGGATTCGCAATGCACCGTCCTCGGGAACATATCAACGGCGCAGAGCCTTTCGACCTCATAGCCGAGACCTCTGAATATACCGCAGTCCCTTGCAAGGGTTGCAGGATCGCAGGAAACGTAAACCACTCTGTCAGGGCTCATTTTCGCTATTGTTTCAAGCACCTCGGGGCTGCAGCCCTTTCTCGGCGGGTCAACCACAACAACGTCGGGTCTTATGCCCTCATCGTAGAGGGTTTTTGCCGCGCCCTTCGCATCGTCACAGATAAACCGCACGTTATCAATATTATTAAGCCTTGCATTTTCCTTGGCGTTTTCAATTGCCTGAGGGATAATCTCAACGCCGATTACCTGCCTTGCACTCTTTGCCATATTCATACCTATAGTGCCCGCACCGCAGTAAAGGTCAATAAGCACCTCGTCACCCTTAAGGTCAGCAAACTCTCTCGCCTTATTGTAAAGCAACTCCGTACCTTCAGGATTGACCTGATAAAATGAAAGAGGTGAAATTCTGAATTTAAGTCCGCAAAGCTCATCCTCAATAAAATCCGAGCCGTAAATTGTTTCGCACTCATCGCCGAGGACAACATTGGTATCCTTTTTGTTTTTGTTGATTACAACAGAGCTTATCTGAAGCCCCGTTTCAAGAAGCCTTTCAATAAGCCTTTCCCTTCTCGGAAGAGTATTGCCGTTGATTACAAGACAGACCATAATCTGTCCCGTCTTAACACCCGTACGTAGATAGATGTGCCTTAAAAGCCCCTCGCCCGTCTCCTCGTTATAAATCGTAACGGGATTCTCGTAAAGATACGCCTTTACTGCCTTGACAATCAACGGGAATGATTTATGCTGAAGCTTACATTCCTCGCAGTCAATTATGCGGTGACTCTTTTTTGAATAAAAGCCCGTTATGATTTTTCCGTCGGCACCGAGACCTACGGGGATCTGTGCCTTGTTACGGTAATACTCGGGCTTTTCAATGTGAAGTATTTCCTCACACTCAATATCAATACCGCCGATTCTCTGCATTGCATCGGTGACGCCCTGCTTTTTGAGCTCGAGTTCACTTTCATATTTTATATGCCTGTAGGCGCAGCCGCCGCAGCGGGAATCAACATCGCAATCGATTTCAATTCTCTGCTTTGACTTTTTATGAAAGCGCTCGACCTTGCCGATTGCATAATTCTTTTTAACCTTGATTATGTGTGCGGTAATGACATCACCCGGGGCAGTACCGTCCACAAAAACCGCAAGGCTCTCATAACGGCCGATACCGCTTCCCAGAGAAGTGAAAGCGGTAATTTCAAGCCGTATATCGTCGTTTTTCTTAAGTGTCATTCTGTCACCTCATCAGAAGGTTTTGTACTTTACCTCAACACCTGCATAGAACAGGTCATGCACGTAGGGAACCTCTACATCCCATTTGATCATAGCGACATCAAAGCCGTCAACATTGCGGATTTCGTATCCCTTGTGCGGAATGATATACTGAGTAACGCCCCCCGAAAGATAGGAGTAAACATTAACAAGCTGTGCGAGAATCTGTGTTTTTGTAAGGTCTGTACTGATAAGCGGGAAAATATCGTCGATCAGGCTGCTTATCTGCAGAATACTCATCTCACGCGCCTTTTTCGCAAGGGCCTCAAGCACATTTCTCTGCCTCTGAGTACGTTCCTTGTCACTGTCAATACTGCGAAGACGCACATAGTTAAGTGCCGAATAACCGTTGAGGTTGTATACATTTGGCGCAAAATTCGTGTAACCCTGCTGAGACAGAGCCCAATGCATAATATCCGTATCAACCTCAGCCTGAGTCAGACCGATATCAACACCGCCCATAAGGTCAATCGCCTGCATAAAATTATCAAAGGTTGTGCTGATGTAATTATCTATTTTAATTTTATAGTTCTTTTCAATGGTATCCATAACAAGCCTCGGTCCGCCATAACGGTGTGAGTGACTGAGACGTGTTTTACTGTAGCCCTCAATAGCAACATAGGCAACTCGTGAGAAGGAAACAAGCTTGACATCCTTTGTATCCTTGTTGATGCTTACAATAATCATAGCGTCTGAATTGCCGTTTTTGTCAATACCCATAAGCAGTATGTTCATTATGGAATCGCTGTACCATATCTGATTATCGTCAAGGTTACGGTCAATTTCCGCATCGCTCTGCTGAAATTCCTGCTTGATTTCATCGCTTATATCACTGTCATAGATATTCTCAATAATAGTATCAAAGGCCTGCTCGTTGTCCTCGTTGTCAAAGTCGGCATTCTGGATAAGATTATCGGGAAGAAGGGAGCCTGAAGGAGCGCTTCCCGCGGGCTTACCGAGGGTGACTGAGGAGCCGTTTGAATTAAGGGTTGCTCCCGCTGCAACAAAGCTTACAACACCTGTGCTTCCGTCGGCATTCTTTACAAGGATGTTACCGTCCTTTCCGACAATAAGCTGAGAAATATGAAGCTGTCTTGCATCAGAGAAGGTTGCCGTACCGTCAGCGGAAAGACCTATTCCCGAGCCGACGATATAGCTTCCGTCAGTAAAAGCGACTATACCCGTAGGATAAATTGTTGTGCCGTCGTAAAGCACGGCAGTACCCGTCGGGGTCATATATGAGCCGTCGGCAAACACAAGGCTTCCGTCAGGGGCGGTATAGCTGAGATACTGCATACCGTTGGAGCTGACCGCATCCGAAGAGGTGTAGCTGCTTCCGTCATCATAGTTTATGAGGTCAAGTATATTATAAACAATTGCTGAAACCGCAATGCAGATTGCAAGCACAACGGCAACAAAGGAGGTCAGCACCTTGTGGCTTTTTATAAACACCCCGACCTTATGCAGATATACCTGCGCAATTTTAAGGTAAGGCTCTGCGCTTTTCTGAAGCTCCGTGAGCACCGCCTCTATTTTTTCCGTATTCATAGTAAACACCCGTTATCTGTTAAAAATATTTTTCTTTTTTCTGTCAAGCTCAATGCAGATTTTAAGTCCGCCCGTCTCCGCTTTTGAAGCGTAAATTCTGCCGCCGTGAGCCTCAATAATCTCGCGGCAGTTGGCAAGTCCGAGACCTGCAACCTTTCTGCCCTCATCAGAGGTGTAAAGGGGCTCAAAAATAATTTCAAGCTTATCCTCACCTACACCCTCACCGTTATCGGAAATATCAATATGCACTCTTTTTCCCGATGTGTAAAGCTCGGTGACAATAATTTTTTCACTCTTATCAAAATGCTTGAGGGAATTTGAATATATGTTACCGAAAACTCTCTTAAGCTTCTGAAAATCGACTGACACCTTAATATGCTCACTGCAGGAATTTCTCACCGTAAAGCCGATACCCGCATTTTCAAGCTCGTCAGCATATTCAGCCTTCAGCATCTTCGCTATTTCCTCAGCCGTAACGTCCTCGGTATTGAGCTCCTTTGTAAGATTATAGCTGAGGTACTCGTCAAACTCATCAATAAGCTGACGGATTTCACAGCCCTTCGTATAAACGGTATCAAGATATTTCTCCTTGCGCTCAGGGCTGACGGTATCACTCTTGAGTCTTTCCGTGTAGCCCATAATAGAGGTAAGGGGCGTTTTGATATCGTGAGAAATTGAGGCGATAATTCTGCGCTGATTATCCTGCTGACGCGTCAGATTTTCCGTCACGGAAACGAAGCGTCTGTAAACCTGACCCGCGTAGCCTCTGACGGGAATTTTCTTGAGCTTACCCGTTTTGTCGTACTCCTCAATAGCGTGATAAATAAGGCGGTAGGGTCTGAGCATAATCGTATAAATGAGAAGCACAAGCACACTCAGCGCCGAAAGCCCGATAAGAAACTCAATAAAAACGAACTGCACCAGCACCCTTACGTCGGTTATGTAATCCCTCAGAAGATAAACCGAGGATTTTATCAGGTAGGCGTTGCCCTTATATTCAAAGGGAGTCTGCACCTTGACGTCAAGGGCTGTCCAGCTTCTGCCCTCAGACCTTGTAACAACGTCGTTCTCACTGTTTTCAATAACAATGACAACCTCCTCATACTGCTCAACAATAGCCGGCCAGTTTTCAACCGAGGGCTCTGCAATAAGCTTTTTTATAATCTCATTGTTGTAAGCAAGAAGGGTCTCGTTGTCGTTGTATGCGGCATTTGTAACCGCCGTAGTAACCGAGGAGTTATATGAAAAAGCAAAGGCAATAACCGCCGCAAGCAGCACAAGTATTGTCAGAAACGGCGTAATTTTGTCCTGTCTCATTGCTTTCCCTCCTCTTTATTTATCCTGCAGGCAGAATCAGCCTACCCTAACAAACTTATAACCTACACCCCAGACAGTTTTGATGTACTGATTGTCGGGGTCAATTTTGTCTCTTACGCTTTTTATATTAACGGCAACAGTACCGATATCACCGAACTCCGTATCCCATACGTGAGCAAAAATCTGCTCTCTTGTCAGCACCTTACCTGCATTTTCCATAAGGTACTGCAGAAGCTGAAACTCCCTTGTTGAAAAGGGAACGGGCTTACCTGCCTTGTATACCTCGTAGGAGCCGACAGAAATTTCAATGTCACCTACCCTGATGCGGTCGCTGTCTGTGCCCGTGAGATGTCTCTGCTCACGGCGGAGATTTGCCTTGACCTTGGCAACAAGCTCCTCGACAACGAAGGGCTTTGAAATATAGTCATCGCCGCCGCTTTCAAGTCCGAGCACCATATCAACGGTCTTACCCTTTGCCGAAACAAAGATAATGGGACAGTCAACGTGGCTTCTCACAAACTTACATATTTCAAGACCCGAAAGCTCGGGCATCATAATATCAAGAGTGATAAGTGAAATTTCTCCGGAATTAAGCATTATGTATTCATAGGCGCTTTTACCGTCAGTTTTGACAACGGTCTCAAAGCCCTCATCCTCAAGCACGTCGGAAATGAGACCTGCTATGGATGCATCATCGTCAACAATTAAAATCTTACCCATATATACCTCCGAAAAAACAATACTCCTATTTTACATCACTGTATATTATAATACAATAATGCAACTTTCGCAACACCAAAAGACGCTATTTTTTTACCATTTTTTTAACATTTGACCAGCCTTGACAAGGACAGCGTATAAAGCTATAATTTCATTAAATAAGCTCAGACCGGAATTCAGTTGTAAAAACTTAAGCAACTGCGAAAAAAAGAAAAAAAAGAGGCTCCGCCCCCCCACCCCCCCCAAGCTTTTGTAAAAGCTTGACCAAAACTTATCTTTTTTCTTTCTTTAAGGAGATTTTCTATGAACAAAAAAGTTATGCTCGGCATAAGCGGCGGCGTTGACAGCGCCCTTTCAGCTCAGAAGCTCAAGGAAGCAGGCTACGATGTAACCGCCGTAAACTGCCTTTTTTATAAAAACGAAAATGACGACGGCTCCGCCGTAAGGGATGCACGTGCCGTTGCGGAAAAGCTCGGTATCGGCTTCAGGATAGAAGACCTTACAGAGCCCTTTATGAATAAGGTTGTCGAAAATTTCGTTGACACCTATGTAAAGGGCGGTACGCCCAACCCTTGCATTGTATGCAACAAGAATCTCAAGTTCGGCTTAATGCTCGACAAGGCACTTGAGGAGGGCTTTGATTTTATAGCAACGGGACATTATGCGAGAATTGAAAGGGATGACTCAACAGGCAGATATCTGCTTAAGAAGGGTCTTGACCCGCAGAAGGATCAGAGCTATGTGCTTTACTGTCTTACACAGCATCAGCTTGCCCACACCCTTTTCCCCCTCGGTGAGATGACCAAGGAGGAGGTACGTGAGCAGGCACTCTCAGAAGGACTTATCAACGCCTCGAAGAAGGACAGTCAGGACATCTGCTTCATCCCTGACGGAGACTATGCCGCCTTTATTGAAAGGCATCTCGGCAAGAGCTTTCCCGAGGGTGATTTTGTAGCCGCCGACGGAAGAGTGCTCGGCACCCACAAGGGCATAATCCGCTACACCGTAGGTCAGCGCAAGGGGCTCGGACTTGCACTCCCCGCTCCGATGTACGTAAAGGAAAAGGACACGGTAAACAACCGCGTTATCCTCACCGATAACGAAAGCCTTTTCACAACCACCCTTGAGGCAGATAACATAAATCTTATCACCTGCGACCGTCTTGAAGCTCCCGTCAGAGTCAAGGCAAGGGTGAGATACAAGCATCAGGAGCAATGGGCAACGGTTACCCAGACGGGCGATGACCGACTGCTTATTGTTTTCGACGAGCCTCAGCGCGCGATTGCAAAGGGACAGTCCGTTGTGCTTTATGACGGAGATACAGTTGTCGGCGGCGGAAGGATACTGTGATTCTTAAATTAGAAAAACAAAAAGTTTTGGTCAAGCTTTTACAAAAGCTTGTAGGGGTCAAGGGGACAAGGTCCCCTTGCTCTTTTTTTAAGCGATAATATTTTTTCTGATACTCTACATACTCAGTTATGAATCATACATTCTTGCGCCGCACTGTCGCATTCTAATTATCTTTTTCAGCACTTTAATACAAAAAACGCTTGTGCATTTTGTATAAAAACTATGTTGACTTGCTGAAAAAATTGTAATATAATATTCACAATACTATCTGCGAAAGGGTCATTGAAGTTGGACTATACCCATATTAAAGACGAGGAGCTTGTAAGGCTCTGTAAAACCGGCGACGACAATGCCTTTTCAGCCCTTGCAGAAAGGTATATCCCCGTTTCAAGGCTTCACGCCTCACGCTGCTCGGGAATATATACCGAAAAGGAGGACCTCACCCAGGAGGGTATGCTCGGTCTCATAGCCGCAGTTTATTCCTTCGACGAAAACAAGGGCTTCGCCTTTTCCACCTTTGCAGGCAGCTGCATAAAAAACAGAATCATCAGCGCGGTCAGAACAATCAGCTCAAAAAAGAAGATTCCCCTTGAGCTTATCGTTCCCCTTGATGAAAAGGGCGATTATGCCGTCTCAGAGCAGTCCCCCGAGGAAAGCCTCATTTCCCGCGAGCAGACAGAGCGGATAAGCGGACTTATCGAAAGCGAGCTTACACAAAGGGAGAAAAGCGTTTTTATGCTTTATCTTCAGGGCTTAAGCTACGGTCAGATCGCCGTAAAAACCGCCTCAACGGAAAAAAGCGTTGACGGCACATTACAAAGAGTCAGAAAAAAGCTGAGAGAAAAGCTCAGCTGATATATGCTCCATAGCTCAGAGAGAGCGTTGGTTTCAAAGAGTCGGTGCAACTCCGACAGGAGCAACTAAAATTCAAGCGAGGTAAAAAATCATGTACGAAGACAAAACACTCAAATGCAAAGAATGCGGAGCCGAATTCATCTTCACAGCAGGTGAGCAGGAATTCTACGCAGAAAAGGGCTTCCAGAACGAGCCCCAGCGCTGCAAGGAATGCCGTAACGCACGCAAGAACGCTGCAAGACCCGCACGCGAAATGTTCATCGCAACCTGCGCAAGCTGCGGCGGCGAAGCTAAGGTTCCCTTCCAGCCCACAGAAGGCAGAGACGTTTTTTGCAGCGAATGCTTTGCAAAGATGAAGGAGTCAGAAGAAGCATAATTTATATTTGAAAGTTTTTGTTTGTTTATAATAATTTTTGAATAAACCGGGTTATGCGAATCCGTCGGATTATCTCCGACGGATTCTTCTTTTATCTGAACAAAAAAACACCCGAGAAGCTCACACGTGTCTTCTCGGGTATACTTTTAACTTATTCGGAAAATTCCTCATCCTCTTCGGCGTTATCGGAAATTTCATATCTTACTTCGGGCTCGGAAATAACCTCTTCAGCGGGCTCGTCGGCGGGAGTCTCCTCCTCGGTCTCAGCCTCCTGCTCTGCGGTGACCTGAGCATCAGCTTCAGCCTCGTTTTCCTCAGCCTCAGCATATTCCTCTATCTCGGGCTCATCGTCAAAGGTGTTGAGTAAAAAGCTGAAATCAGCCTCAATTGCAGAATAATCGGAATCGTCATCGTCATAGTCTGCGGCATCATCTGTCTGCCCGGCCTCGTAAGCCTCTTCAGCCTCAGCGGTCTTTTTGCTCTTCTTGCTCTTCTTTTCCTTCTTAACCTTTTCAGGCTTTTCCTTCTTTACCTTTTCCTTCTTAGCCTTCTTTGCCTTGGGCTTACAACCGAAAATCGCAATAAGCATAAGGATGAATGCAAGAGCGAGAAGTGCGCCTAAAACCATAAGGAAATCTGACATTATAAGCGATGCAATTGCGCCTACGGCAGGGATTGTCTTATAAACAACGCCTCTTACGGAATCATTGAAAACAAGGCATCTTAAATCGCCGTCGTCGGCAATTACGCTTTCGTCGTTAAGAACGGTGGTAAGTCTTGCAAAGGCAAACTCGTCATCGCTCTTTTCATAAGCAAAAATATCGTTATAGTCAATACCCTTGTGCTCAACAATAACAAGGTCGCCCTCGTTGATGCCGAGACGTGAGTATGCTCTTTCTGCGGTATAAATGCGGTATTTTTCCATTACAAGACTGTCGGAGTTTATGCCTGAGAAGGCCTTCACGCCGCCGACTGCCGTTGCACAAAGAAGCACACAGAATATAAGAAGCATCACAATTGCACGGCTTACCGTACCCTTGCTTTCCTTGGGAGCCTTCTGCTTCTTCTCCTTGGGAGGCTTCTGCTTTTTCTCCTTTTTGCTCTTTTTCTTTTCTGCCTTTTCCTCGTCAGAGTCAGCCTCCTGCTTTACCTCAACCTCGGTTTCGGCAATAGCATCGGTCTTTTTCTCTGCTTCGGGCTTTACGGGCTCAGCCACCCTTGCCTCGGGAGCCTTTTCGGTCTCCGTCTTGCCTTCCTCGGCGGCTTCCTCCTTCTTTTCCTCCTCGGCAGGCTTTGCCGACTTCTTTTCAAAAAGCTTCTTGGGCTTTTTCTTTTCGGCCTTTTCCTCGTCGGAGAAATCGTAATCGTCCTCGTCGTCCATTACCTTTTTGTAGTTTTCAAAAAGGCTGTTACGCTCGGAGTTGCGGATAAGACGGGGCTTATCCTCGGACTGATTTTCAGCCGCTGCTCTTACTGCCTCACTTTCCTGCTTCGGCTCGGCGTGCTTTCCTACGGGTACGGTTTTCATTGAAGCGGTCAACGTTGCCGCCGCTGTGCGGTCGGGCTTCACGGGTGTACCGAAGCTCTTTATAAAATCGTTCACATAGCCTGCAATCTGGTCGTTGGCCTCCTGCTCACGGATTTTATAAGCGGCAGCCTTCTCCTCAGCCGAGGGCGCAGTCTCCTTGGGCATAGTCTTTTCCTCAAGCACCGTTGCCTTTTTTGCAATCTCCTGCTGAGCGTCAAGGGACTTACCGTATAAATTATTAAGTTCATCAAGACTTTTAGGTCTGTAATTAGCCAATTTATTTCACTTCCTTAAGGTGATATAAAACTTCTGTTACTGAATACCCTTTTCGAGAATTACATCGATCATTTCACCGATGCTCTTGAGGTTACGCATAATCGTAACGTTCTGGGTTCTGATTTCAACGGAATTCTCCTTCGCGCGGCGCACGATGAGGTTTGCCTCCTCCTTAGCCTGCGATACGATTTCAGAGGCTCTCTGATGAGCGTCGGTCTTTACCTTTTCAAGTGAAGCGGTAAGGCGGTCAAAGACCTCCTTTACAACCTCGTTCTGATTATCCTCATCAATTGTAAAGTAAACGCCCTGAGTCTTCATTGCATCCTTAAGGCTGTTAAGCTCTGTCTCAAGCTCCTCGCCCCAGGCAACGGCGTTTGCATATTCAAGCTGAAGCATCTCAATGTATCTGTTTACTTCGTCAACGTTATATCCGTTATTTTCAAGGCTGAAATTTACATTTGCCAAATCAAATCACTCCTGTATAAAAATTTACAGTATATATCCTTATAGATTATACACTCACACAAATCAAATTTCAACCTTATTTACACAATATTTACAGCCTTTTATAAAGTTTATATCACTCAACGGTAACAGATTTTGCGAGGTTGCGTGGCTTATCAATATCACAGCCGCGCTTTTTTGCAACGTAGTAAGAGAAAAGCTGAAGCGCCACGCCCTGATACACCGCTGAAAAAAGTCCGTTGCAGCGGGGAAGCGCTACCGTTTCATCAAAAAAGCCGCGGTTTTCCTCAAGGCTTTCTCTGTCCCCGAGAGCAATGACCCTTGCTCCCCTTGATTTCACCTCACGGACATTGCTGAAGGTTTTTGCGTAAAGCTCACCGTTACCCATAAGTGCCACAACGGGTGTACCCTTTTCGATAAGGGAAATTGTGCCGTGCTTGAGCTCACCCGCCGCATATGCCTCACAGGGAATATAGCTTATTTCCTTAAGCTTGAGCGCGCCCTCCGAGGCGGCAGCATAATCCGTATTCCTTCCGATGAAGTAAAGCTGCTCTGCGGTAAAATATTTCTCTGCAAGGCTTCTGCATTTTCCGTCAAGCTCCCTTAAAAGCGAGGGCAGTCTGTCTTTTATTCCGTCAAGCTCCCTTAAAAGCTCAGCCTTTTTCTCCGATGTGATTTTACCCGTAAGCTCTGCAATTTTAACAGACAGCAGATAAACGCAGAAAAGCTGAGCGGTGTAAGCCTTCGTTGTTGCAACGGCAATTTCGGGGCCCGCCCTCGTATAAAGCACTCCGTCACTTTCCGAGGCTACGGAGGAGCCTGCAACGTTGACAATGCTCACCGCCCTTGCGCCCGAGGACTTAGCCTTTCTGAGAGCCGCAAGGGTATCGGCGGTTTCACCGCTCTGGCTTATGAAAACGCAAAGGCAGTCCTCTCCCGCAGGGGAGTCTCCGTAGCGCCACTCGCTGGCAATCTCCGCCGAGGAATAAATCCCCGTCAGCCTCTCGGCAACATACTTACCCGTAAGGCAGACGTGATAAGCCGAGCCGCAACCGATAAAAACGAGCCTTTTTATTTTTGCTGCTGTCTCACGGCTTAGGTTAAAGCCGGGAAAGCTGATTTCTCCCTTTTTCACAAGCTCCCCGAGAGTTTTTTCCGCCGTTTCACTCTGCTCAAAAATCTCCTTGAGCATAAAGTGCTCGTAGCCCTTTTTCTCAGCATCCTCAACGCTCCACGTGATTTTCTCCGCCGTTCTTGTTATTTTGTTGAAGTCACCGTCAAAAAGCTCAATTCCGTCTGCATCGGCAAGGGCGCTCTCCCCCTCCTCAAGCTTGAAAATTTCATCGGTGTATTTCAGAAGTGAGGTTACGTCCGAGGAAATGAAGTTGCCCTTATCCGTTTTTGCAAGGACAATCGGGCTTCCCCGTCGGCAGCAGAATATTTTACCCGGCTCATCCCTGCATAGAATCGCAACGGCATATGAGCCCTCAAGCCGCGGGAGCGTTTTTTTCACCGCAGAGAGAAAATCACCCTCGTAGCTTTTCTCAAGAAGCTGAGCAATTACCTCGGTATCCGTCTCGGACTTAAACTCAAAGTCCTGTGAAATAAGCTCACTCTTAAGCTCTGCATAATTTTCTATTATACCGTTATGCACAACGGCAAAGATGCCCTTACCGCTCAGGTGAGGATGTGCATTTTTTTCACTCGGCTCACCGTGGGTCGCCCACCTTGTGTGACCTATACCGCAGGTGCTTCCGCCTGTTTTCTCTGCCTTTAGCGCGCTCTCAAGCACCGAAAGGCTTCCCTTACGCTTTGTCACCTCAATTTCTCCTTCACCCGAAAGGGCAATCCCCGCCGAGTCATAGCCTCTGTATTCTAATTTGCCGAGGCAATCGGTAAGATAGGGCACCGCCCTTTCCTTACCCGCAAAGCCAACTATTCCGCACATAAAAAAACCTCCTTAATAATTCGCAATGCTCAATTCGCAATTCGCAATCGCGGATAGGGTGACGGGGGCAATCCGCCAAAAACATCGCATCACCGTAATGAAGCAAACATTATCCGGAATTGAGAATTCAAAAAAACTCTTTTACTTTGATAAATTTTATGTTATAATGCTATATGATTATTATTAACCGCGGGGAGGTTTTTATTTTGAAGACTGAATTATTTGCTCTTGCGGCGGCTTTACCCGTGACAGTCTTTGCCGTTTCTGAGGCCGTCGCCTCAAGAGGCAACGCAAAGGGCGAGGCAGACTATCTGCTTATCCTCGGTCACGCCCTCGAAAACGATGCCGCCTCCGAGGTACTTATAAACCGCTGCAAGAAAGCGGCAGAATACCTTAAGCAGCACAAAGACACCGTTGCAATTGCCTGCGGAGGCATTACGGGAGAAAAGCAGACAAGAAGCGAGGCAGAGGTAATCAGAGAAATCCTCACCTCAGAGGGCATAGAAGAGGAAAGGATTATCCTTGAGGATAAATCCACCACAACGGCGGAGAATTTCTACAATGCAAAAAAGCTTATGGGTGAGGGCAAAACCGCCTTCCTGCTTTCAAGCAGCTATCACCTTTTAAGAGCACAGACCCTTGCAAGGCTCTGCGGAATAAGGACTAAAACCCTTTCCGCACCTACGCCCAGAAACGTAGCCGCAAGCTGCTTTGCAAAGGAATTTTTTGCTTTCCCGCTTATGTTCCTTAATTTAAAGGAGGCGAAAAAGCATGGCTAATGTTACCCTCAACGCATACAAGGTAAGCGAGCTTGTTTTCAACAACAAGGTAAACGGCAAGGTGCAGCTCAAGCTTACCAACAAGGTTTCCCACAATGTAAAATACAAGTCAGACCGCACCTGTGAGGCAAACCTCACCGTTGAAGCCTTTGACAAGGACAACAAGGATGTGCTTAACTTCAAAATCACCCTGACGGGAGCCTTCTCCATTAAAAATCAGGTGGAAAAGGAGTTCATCCACGTTGAAACCTTCCGCGAGCTTTACGCCTTTGCAAAGGCAATCACCGCAACGGTGACGGGCGGCTGCGGAGTACCGCCGATAATGCTTCAGAATATCGACATTGAAAATCAGGAAATATACCGCTTTGAAATGAACGGCAGGAAGGAGGAAAACGATGAGTGACCTTCTTGATAAGCTTAACGACGAGGAGCTTGACTTCACCGTTACAATCACCGACACCGACGGCGTAAAGGCAAGCTACGAATTTCTCGATATTGTGTTTAAGGACGAGCTTGAATATGTAGTCCTTGAGCCCCTTGACGGCGACGGCTACGTTGATATTTTCCGCGTAATCAAAACCTCGAAGGGCGAGGCCTATCAGCGCGTCACCGATGATAAGCTTCTCGATGAAATTTTTGAGATTTTCAGAAAGAAGAATGAAGACGAATACGATTTTGAGTGAGACTCAAAATCGAAATGCAGAATGCAAAATGATAAATGCAAAATTGTAGTCGCGGGTAGGTATTACTATAATTAAATTTGACACCCGCAAAGATAGTTTTGAAGTGAAGGATAGGTAGTAGATTATGAATATCTCCCGTGGGAGATGTCCGCGCAGCGGACAGAGGGCATTATAATGCGTCGCAGACCCTTAATTTTGCATTTTGCACTTTGCATTTTGCATTCATAAAAACATCTTAATATAAAAGGAGAACCACTATGAAAAAAATTATTTCCCTCAACAACGAATGGACCTTCTGTAAGCAAGGCGTAAAGGAAACCGTCAATCTCCCCCACACCTGGAACGGTCTTGACGGTCAGGGCAGCGAGAGCACCTACTACAAGGGTGCCTGCACCTACACAAAAATCCTTCCGAAGTATGACGGTAAGGTGTTCCTTGAATTAAAGGGCGCAAACAGCTACTGCAAGGTGCTTGTCAACGGCAGAAGCGCAGGTGAACACAAGGGCGGCTATTCAACCTGCCGCTTTGAGCTTACAAAGCTTCTCACCTCACCGAAGAACTTCCTTGAAATCACCGTTGACAACGGCGAAAGAAAGGATATCTATCCCGCCTTTGCAGACTTCACCTTCTACGGCGGTCTTTACAGAGACGTAAACCTTATTTACGACGTTCCCGAAACTCACTTCTCCCTCACCGATGCAGGAAGTAAGGGTGTTTATGTGACTGCAAAAAAGAACGGCGACGTTCACGTAAAATCAATCATCAACGGCTATAAAACAGGCATCAGCGTGCTTTACGAGGTGCTTGATATGGACGGTAAGGTTGTTGCCTCAGCGGGCGACAGAGAGAGACTCCACGTTGATGAGCCCATCCTCTGGAACGGTATGGAAAATCCCTACCTCTACACTCTTCGCGCATCAATCCTTGATATGGGCAAGGCGATTGATACCTGCGAGCTTCGCTTCGGCTTCAGAGAGATTGTTTTCGACAAGGACAAGGGCTGCTTCCTCAACGGCAAGCATATCAAGCTTAAGGGTGTTTCCCGTCATCAGGACAGAGAGGCAGTAGGTAATGCTCTTACAATGGAGCACCATATTGAGGACCTTGAAATTATAAAGGAAATGGGTGTTAACTCACTTCGTCTTGCTCACTATCAGCAGTCAGGTGATTTTTATGATCTGTGCGACGAGATGGGCTTTCTTGTATGGGCGGAAATTCCTGTTATTTCACGCTTCAACAAAAAGGCTCAGGATAACGCTCTGAGTCAGCTTGAGGAGCTTATCAAGCAGAATATGCACCACGCCTCAATCTTCTGCTGGGGTGTGCAGAATGAAATCACAATTACCACCGAGACGCCCGACCTTGTTGAGGCTATAAGAGAGCTTAACACCTATGCTAAGTTCCTTGACCCCTCAAGAGCAACCACCTGCGCTCAGGTTTCAATGAGCAAGATTGACTCCGAGCTTAACCGTATGACGGACATCATCGGCTACAACCACTACTTCGGCTGGTATATGAAGACCTGCGAGGGACTTGACGAATGGCTTGAGAAATTCCGCGGTGTATATCCTGAGGGAACACTCTGCCTTTCAGAATACGGCGCAGAGGGTGTGCTCGGCTACTTCAGCGACGAGCCGACTCAGGGTGACTACTCCGAGGGCTATCAGGCAAAGTTCCACGAGCACTACATTAAAACAATCAATGCCCACGATTATATCTGGGGCTCATATGTATGGAATATGTTCGACTTCGGCTCAGCAATGCGTAACGAGGGCGGCGTAAGAGGCAGAAACAACAAGGGACTTGTCACCTTTGACAGAAAGCAGAAAAAGGATTCCTTCTACCTTTACAAGGCATTCTGGGCAGAGGACAAGTTTGTTCACCTTGTAGGCAACAGATATCCCCTTCGCAAAATCGGAGAGCAGAAATTCAAGGTTTACTCAAACTGTGATAAGGTAACTCTCAAGCTTGGCAAGAAGCAGCAGACAGTTACTGCAGAGGGTATTTTTGAGTTTGAAGGCTTCACCGTCAAGGAGGGTGAAAACAAGCTCACAATCACCGCAGGCGACATCAAGGAAACCTTCATCTTCACAGGTGTTGAGGAATATCCCAGAGAGTACAGACTCCCCGACGGCTGCTCTTCAATGGTAAGAAACTGGTTCACCGACAAGAATGACACGGCTCACGAAAACTGCTACAGCCTTGATGACACCATTGGTGATATTCTCAAGAGCGAGGAAATTCTCGGCATGGTAAGCGGCGTTGCGGGCAAGCTTGTAAAGAGTCCCCTTATGGCGCTTGTCAAGCCCTTCACTCTCAGACAGATTCTTTCGCTTAAGGTTGTGAATATTGATGAGGGTATGATTGAAATGGTAGAGCAGTTCATTTCGACGGTGCAGAAGAAGAAGTAAGAAACAAGAAAAGTTTTGATTGAGCTTTTACAAAAGCTCATAGGGGTTCAAGGGGACAAAGTCCCCTTGGTTTAACCAAATAAGCAACAACAAAGGTCACGGAAGTTCTTTTCCGTGACCTTATGTTTTTACTTTTGATTCAGACAAATTGGCATTTGTCGAATAAAATCAGTTTAATTCTTTAGCATACAGACGGTCTATACCGTTTCCGTAATTAACGATATCCCTAACATAAGAATATCCGAATTTTTCATATAAGCCGATATATTCTGTTGGAATATATGTTTTGTCAAAACCAATCTCTTTTGCATACTGATTTGCGAAATTAATAAGTTTTTCGCTGATTCTATTACCACGATATTTTTCGCTTACGAACAAAGTTGATATCCACGGAAATATTTCCGGTAACGGATAATAGTCAGATTTCATGATAGTTACCATTCCAACAATACAGTCGTCAACCATTGCGACAAAAGGAGTTTCCCACGCCTCAAATTCCCAATTTTCAATTGTACGCATAGTATGTTCTTTAACTTCTAACCATGAGAAATTTTTAATGAAGTCCAACAAGCGTTTTGCAAGTTCAGTATCTCTATTAACTTTTTGAATCACCAATGATTGTTTCTCTTTTATATCCATCTCTTCATACTCCATCAAATTCTTATTTGTCCGTTTCCTTATTTTTTCGCTCGCCGCGCAGGCATTACTTTTTTTGCAAAAAAAGTAATCAAAAAAACCTGCTCTTTTTGTCATTAACAAAGGTCATTCTTTCCCCTGTCCTCGGGTGCACAAAGCTTATCTCCTTCGACATAAGCGCAATATCCTTCTCCTCATCCTTCGCTCCGTATCTCCTGTCACCGAAAAGCGGATAGCCGCGTGACGAAAACTGCACCCTTATCTGATGAGTTCTGCCCGTGATAAGCTTCACCTTAACAAGGCTTTTACCCTCACCCTTTTCAATACACTCATAGTCGAGCAGAGCCTTTTTGACGCCCCTTCTCTCCCTTTTGACAACAAAAGACTTATTCTTGCCTCTGTCAAAAAAGAGCAAATCCTCAAGCCTGCCCTTTTCTTCCTCAATTTCACCGTGCAAAAGAGCAAGGTAGGTTTTTTCCATTGTACGGTCGCTGACCTGCCGTGAAAGCTCTGCCGCCGACTTTGCATTTTTGGCAAAAACCATCACTCCGCCGACGCCCTTGTCAAGGCGGTGAACGGGAAAAATATCTCCACCCGTCATTTCCTTTAAAATGTCAACGGCGTTCTCTCTCCCTTTTTCGTCGCCCTGAGAGAGAAGCTGCGGCGGCTTTATTGCAACAACAATGTCACTGTCCTGAAAAATTATTTGCATAGGCTTTACTCCAAAATCAGTTTTATTTTCGCTGTAATTATAAAGATAAAAACCTCACCGAGGGCTGACAGAATAAGATGCAGAAAGGCTTTTCTTCGCGCGAAGCTGTACGCGGGTACCGCGAGCGCGAAAAAAGGCTTAAAAAAGCAGATTTTTTGGTAACCAAAAAACCTGCTTTTTGTTCTGCGCTTATTGTGGCAGTCCGTATGATTACTTCGCGTAATCAGTAGCTCTTGTCTCGCGGATCATATTGACCTTAATCTGACCGGGATACTCAAGCTCCTGCTCAATTTTTTCAACAATGTTGTGGGCAAGCAGTACCATCTCTTCATCGCTTACAAGCTCAGGCTTGACAATGATTCTTACCTCACGGCCTGCCTGAATCGCAAAGGCGTTGTCAACGCCCTTGAAGGACTTGGAAAGCTGCTCAAGAGTCTCAAGACGCTTGATGTAGTTCTGAAGATTTTCTCTTCTTGCACCGGGTCTTGCGGCTGAGATTGCGTCAGCAGCCTGAACAAGACAGGCAACAATGCTCTTGGGCTCAACGTCACCGTGGTGAGCGTGAATTGCATTGATAACAATTTCGTTTTCCTTGTACTTTTTAGCGTACTCAACACCAAGCTCAATGTGTGAGCCCTCCTGCTGATGGTCAACTGCCTTACCGATATCGTGAAGAAGACCTGCACGCTTTGCAAGCTTGACGTCAACGCCGAGTTCTGCAGCCATAAGACCTGCGATATAGGAAACCTCAAGGGAGTGATTAAGCACGTTCTGACCGTAGCTGGTGCGGTACTTAAGACGGCCGATAAGCTTCTGAAGCTCGGGATGAACACCGTTCACGCCGGCATCGATAACGGCTCTTTCACCTGTCTGCTTGATTGTCTGATCAACCTCACGCTTTGATTTTTCGTGAAGCTTCTCGATAAGTGCGGGATGGATACGTCCGTCGGAGATAAGTCTTTCAAGAGTGAGCCTTGCAACCTCACGGCGTACGGGGTCAAAGCTTGAAAGTGTGATTGCTTCGGGAGTATCGTCAATAATAAGGTCAACACCCGTGATGGTTTCGAGAGTTCTGATATTGCGACCCTCACGGCCGATGATACGACCCTTCATTTCATCGTTGGGAAGAGCAACAACGGAAACGGTAGCCTCCGATGCGTGGTCAGCGGCACAGCGCTGAATTGCAGTAGCAATAACCTCTCTTGCAAGGTTGTCACACTCGTCACGGACCATCTGCTCGTATTCCATGACCTTGACAGCCTTTTCTCTTTTGAGTGTTTCCTCAAGAGCGGCGATAAGGTCAACCTTTGCCTGCTCCTTTGTATAGCCCGATATTTTTTCAAGCATTTCTAACTGACTTCTTTTGATGCTCTCTGCTTCGGAAAGCTGGCTTTCAGCCTGCTTAACTTTTTCTTCAAGCGCTTCTTCCTTCTTTTCAAGGTTATCAAGCTTCTTGTCAAGACTTTCTTCCTTCTGGATAAGTCTCTTCTCCTGACGCTGGACCTCGTTTCTTCTTTCGCGGATTTCACGCTCGGATTCACTTCTGAACTTGTGAATTTCATCCTTTGCCTCAAGAATTGCTTCCTTTTTCTTTGTCTCTGCCTCATTTACGGCATTGTTGACAATTCTTGCAGCTTCATCATTTGCTGAGCCGATAAGTGCCTCTGCAGTCTTTTTTCTGTGAGCCTGACCTAAAACAAAGCCGAGGACTCCGAAAATAACTGCGGCAGCAACTGCAGCAATAATTGTGATTAAGTATCCTTCCAAAGTAGCAGCACCTCCTTTTTCTGAAAATTCGGCTCTGCCCTTATATTGACTTATATAACGGCATACGCCTTGTTGTGTTAGCTGTGTTATGCCTTTGCATAACGTTTCATCATCAAAAGAATTACAGTAATATTACTCGAATGATAGCATATATGTACACTATCTTGTTTATTTTAAAACAAAAGACACAATATGTCAAGTAAATTACAGTTGATTTTCAATAATTTCACATATTTATTTTTCTAAAAACTGTCACAATTATATATATTAAAATTTATTAACGGGGCTCTGCTACAGCAGAAAGCTATTGACTAACAAGCAGCAAAGTTATATTATAGAATTATAAAAATACCGAAAGGAGCTTTACTTATGAAGAAAATCTTATCACTTTTACTTGCAGTCATTATGTTAAACCTCTGCACCGCTCCTCTTTATGCAAGTGCGGCGGTAAACCAATGGCAGGGTCAGGATGCTCTTTACTCTCAGTGGGCATCGGGCTCAGGCCACGGCATCGAATACAAATCCTTTTCACCTGAGGTCAAGGAGGGTGTGAAATATCCCCTTGTAGTGCTTCTTCACGGTAAATACAGCGGCTCATCAAACGGCGAGCAGGTCAAGGATACCGACTTCTATCTCTGGTCAAGCGCTGAATTTCAGGCTCGCTTCAAGGATTCTCAGGGCGCATACATTCTTATGCCCCGCTGTCCCGGCGGCGACGGAAGCTCATGGAGCGTTGAGAGTCACCACGATGACCTCAAGGCTCTTATTGACGATTTTATTTCCGCTCACGCAAACTCAATTGATACAAGCCGCATTTACCTCGGCGGCTGGAGCAAGGGCGGTGCAGGTACGGTAAAAATGGCAGTCAAGTACCCGGACTTTTTCGCCGCACTTATCGTTATGGCACCTCACTATACCGTAAACGAAAGCCATCTGCGCGCTCTTTCCGACACTCCGATATGGCTTGTCGCCTGTAAGGATGACATTACCGCAACCTACGCCACTATGTCAAAGGCCTTCTGGAACACCCTTAAGGACACAACAAACGTGCCCGCAAGCTGCCGTTTCACCACCTTTGAAAAATATAACTATTACGATGCTGCAAGCCACTATGTACAGTTTGCCGTAGCAAACGACCTTCTGAATCAGCCCTCGGACTGCGGAATGTACACTCAGAATGCAAAAGGCAGCTCAATCGCTACTCACGAGTCAGAAAGCATCATCACCTGGCTTTCCTCCTTCCGTCTCGGCGAGACCGAAAGAGAGGATGTATGTCATTGTGAATGTCACAGCAGCAAAGGCTTTGCAAAATTTATCTGGAGCATCAAACGCTTCTTCTGGATGATTTTCAGCCCCTCAAAGAAGCTCTGCGGCTGCGGTGCAAATCATTGGTGAACTCCTTTTAGGTAAATTTTAAGTTTACCGCTTACAATGCAATTGTGCGATGGGAACTGATATATGTTTTTTTCCGATTTTTCATATATCTACCCTCCTTCCCACCGCACCCCCTCTCCTTTCAAATATGTGAAAAGACTCCGGGTAACGGTCAGGTTACCCGGAGTCTTTCTGTAAGACCGCCGATAAAATTGCAGGAAGTGGAAGACAGAGGACGGTTCTCTGTCTTCTTTTCTGTCAGATTCCGCCGTAGGACATCGGCTCGCCGTTATCCGAATAAAGGGTCGCTTCCCCGTAGGGCTCGTCCCCGAGAAAGCTTCCGTCAAGCCAGCCGTAGCAGTCCTTTTCGGGGCAGTAAATGTAAACCCAGCTTCGGTTAATCATACTCCCGCCGAAAATCTGCACCATTGTAAGGTCTGTAAGATTATAAATCGGGGCGTAGCTGTGTGACGGCCCCTTTCTCAAGGTCAGACCGTTACCCGTGAGTATGTACGCCGTTGTCATAGAATAGCTGATATCGGGCTCTACAATGCTTGTTTCGTTGCGGTAGGTCTCTGCCTGCACCTGCGTTACGGCCTCTTCCTTCTGTGAAAGGCTATGCACAAAGGCTGATACGGTTTTTGTTATACCGAAATAATCCGCAAGCCCGAAGGCTGTAACGGCAAGGGTGCAGGTAAGAAAAAGCAGAACGAAAATTTTTCCCGCGGGATTTTTTACATTTGCCTCCTTCTCCTCTCTTTCACGCGTCTGCTCAGGCTCATCAAAAATATCGCTCCCCTTAACCTGCGGAGTAATTGCCGTGACAGGCTTTGCGGGAGTATAGGGCGGATAGGAGTCGGGCGTGATATGTATCTCTTCCTTTTTTACTTCAGCTTTTTTGTTTTCCGTTTCTTTTAGCTGTCCGTAGGGCATTGTGCCGCAGTTGGGACAGAAGTTTTCCTTCCCCGAAAGGATGTAGCTGCAGTTGTGACAAAGCATAGGCAAGGCTCCTTTTTGTTTTATGTGAAGGCAGTTTACCACCTACAGAGGAAGAAGTTTGTCGGGTTATGCGGGCTTTTTCAAATCTACCGCCTCAGGTTAATATTGTAGCGCCGCCCAATTGGCGGCTTGTTGCTTTTTTATCTTCCGCGGTTATTACTTTCACATTCTACCGCCTCAAGCCATATGTTTTGTGCCTATGATACTGTTAAACCGTAGGGCAGGGCTTGCTCCTGCCGTATCGCGTAGGGGACGAACTGTGTGGCGTCCCGCCTACCCGCCGCGGTTGCTTTTTTTATTTTTAACCTTACGTTGTTGCTATTTCACCCGCCGTGGTTATTACTTTCACATTCTACTGCCCTGTGCGGGTAGCACTTACTTTTGTCAGTTGCGACAAAAGTAAGCAAAAACGCGCTTTTGGTTCTACGAAAAAACGGGGCCCCCGAAAAGCCCGATAGGCTTTTTGGGGAGGAGGAAGCACAACGGAGCGGTGAGCTTTTCCGTAAGGAAAACGATGAGCGGAGTTTGTGCTGACGATGCAGTGGCGGTGAATTTTTCCGTATCTGCCTCGTTTAAAAAGGTAAGGCTTCTCCCCTCATCCCACCGCCGTAGTGACCGCACCCCCACACCTACGGAAAAATTCACATTACTACCGCTCTAACCGAGGGTAATGCTCACGTACAACTCTATTTAAAGATAATTTGTACAAATGAGTCCGCTACGTCCGACGCGTTTATCAAAATCCGCAATCGTCTAATTTTCCGCCAACCTTTTAACTGCCGTGTACCCGACATTCGCAATCCGCTCACGCGGTTGTTTCAGATATATCCGTCCTCCAAAGTTGTACGGACGGACGTGGGTTGTATGAGTAGATGTGATTGTATGGCTACCGTAGGGACACGGCTTGCCGTGTCCGCTTACAATGCGTCGCAGACCCTCAATTTTGCATTTTGCATTTCAACCGCGAAGGCGTTCCCTACTCCTTTTAAGTAACCTTAAACATAAAATACTATAATATTGTTCAACAAAATGTTACTTTATATCTTGCTTAAAAGGTAACTGTGTGATAAAATATTATGATTGAAGCTTTATGCGAAAGGATGATGGCTATGAGGCTTTTACTTGCTGAAGATGAAAAGGAGCTTTCCAAGGCTCTTTGCGCCGTGCTCAAGCACAACAACTACTCCGTTGACCCCGTTTATAACGGTCAGGATGCCCTTGATTACGGGCTTTGCGAAAACTATGACTGCATCATCCTTGACATAATGATGCCGAAGCTGGACGGGCTCGAGGTGCTGAAAAGGCTCCGTGAAAGCGGAATTTCCACCCCCGTGATTTTCCTGACGGCGAAATCTGAAATCGAGGACAGAATAACAGGCCTTGACACGGGAGCTGACGACTATCTGACAAAGCCCTTCAATATGGGTGAGCTTCTTGCAAGACTCCGTGCTCTGACAAGAAGAAAAAGTGAGTTTTCACCCAATCTTCTCTCTCTCGGAAACCTTTCCCTCAACAGAGAAACCTTTGAGCTTTCCGTAGGCGAAGACTCGGTGCGTCTGGGCAACAAGGAGTTCCAGATGATGGAAATGCTCCTTTCAAACCCCGCAAGGCTCATTTCCACCGAGCAGTTTATGGAGCGTATCTGGGGCTATGAAACAGAAGCGGAAATCAACGTTGTGTGGGTGTATATCTCCTATTTAAGAAAAAAGCTTTCCTCACTCAAGGCATCGGTTGAAATCAAGGCAGTAAGAGGTGTAGGCTACACCCTGGAGGAAATAAAATGCTGAAAAAACTGCAGCGGCGTTTTGTTCTTATTGCAATGACCGCCCTTTCCTTCCTGCTTATCGTTCAGCTTTTTGCGGTTAACGTTGCAAACATTTATCAGCGTGACTCCGAGCTTTGCGATATACTTAAGGTTATCGCTGACAACAACGGCTCTCTTCCCGACAGTCTGAAGGACAGGCCGCAGAAAAAGCCACCTGAGCATGCGAACGACCTGCCGTCTCTCTTCGGTCCGATTGAGTTCACGATTGAAACACCCTATTCAACAAGATACTTCGTTGTAGAAATGCAGGAGGATACAGTCACCCGCATTTCCTCTGATCATATTCCCGACGTAAGCGACGAAACGGCTTACCAATACGCCGACTACCTTTACCGCACGGCTGAGCCGGGCTACGGCTTTCTCGGCGTATACAGATACTACTACGCGGTAAAGGACAACAGCCGTCTTTTTGTTTTCATCGACATACAAAGGGATGTTGACTCCGCCGCAACCCTTGCTTCAATTTCAATCATCGTGGGTCTTATCACCCTTTTTATTGTGCTTATCCCCGTTATACTCTTTTGTAAAATGGCGGTTCGCCCCGTTGCAAACGCCATTGACAAGCAGAAGCAGTTCATCACCGATGCGGGTCACGAGCTGAAAACTCCCCTTGCAATCATTTCCGCCGACGCCGAGGTTATTGAGCTGACGGGCGGCGAAAACGAATGGCTTTCAAGCATAAAGAATCAGACTCAGAGAATGAGTGTGCTGATAAAAAACCTTGTTAATCTTTCAAAGCTTGACGAGGTCAACGACGGCCCCAAAAAGGAGCTGTTCAACATCAGTGAGACCGTTGCCGAAACCGCCTACGCCTTTGAAACAAAGGCAAAGCACGACGGCAAAAACCTTGCAATTGACGTAGCCCCCGGTCTCAGGCTTCACGGCAATCAGGAGGAAATAAGCCAGCTTGTTTCTATACTTCTCGACAACGCAATCAAATATTCAGAGCCATGCGGCAGCATACGTCTGTGCCTTTTCAGAAGCGGTAAAAACGTCTGCATAGACTGCTACAACACCTGCGAGAGCATTGACCCCTCAACGGTATCAAGGCTCTTCGACCGCTTTTACAGAGCAGACGCCTCCCGCTCAAGAGAAACAGGCGGCTACGGAATCGGACTTTCCGTTGCAAAGGCTATCACCGAGAGGCACCGCGGAAAAATCCGTGCTGTTGCAATCGGCACAAAGGAAATCACCTTCAAGGTTGCATTACCTATGAAAAATATAATCGAATTACCGAAAATCGGCAGTAAGGAAAGGCGGTGATTTTTTGGCATTGGCTTTTACAAGAGTCTTCAAGCGACTCGAAAAAAAATATCTTATCTCCGCCGGGCAGTATCAGGCTCTGGTCAACGCGCTTTCCGAGCGCATTGTGCCTGACAAATTCGGCAAAAGCACAATCAACAACATTTACTTTGATACGCCGAATTACCGGCTTATCAGAGCCTCAATTGAAAAGCCGACGACCTATAAGGAAAAGCTCCGCATCCGCTCCTACGGTGTCCCCACGCCCGACAGCAACGTTTTCGTTGAGCTTAAAAAGAAGTATAAGGGCATCGTCTACAAGCGAAGGGTTGATATGACCTATGACGAGGCTATCCGCTACCTTTATATGCATCAGGCTCCCCCGGAGCCCTCACAGGTAACAAAAGAAATTGATGCCTTCGTCAGCTTCTACAGCGGTCTCAGACCCGCAGTTTCACTGTTCTATGACAGAATAGCCTACTATTCAAAGACCGACCCCGAGCTGAGACTGACCTTTGATACAAACATCCGCTTCCGCAACCGTGAGCTTGACATAAGTCGCGGCGATTACGGAACGGTGATACTCGACGAAAGTCAGTACATACTCGAAATCAAGTGCATTGATGCAATGCCGCTGTGGCTCACCCACGAGCTTGACAGGCTGAAGATTTATCCCTCATCCTATTCAAAATACGGCACGGCATACAAGCATATGCTGGCAAACGGAGCGGTGCGCTTCGGTACACCGGGGTCAGGAGCACGGCGTACCGTGTCCGCATCAAGAGCGGCGAAATAAATACAAAAAATAATTTTCAACATAAAAAAAACGGAGGAACTCAAAATGTCAGGAATTTTCCAGTCAGTATTATCACTCAACATTTCACTTTTCTCATTCCTTGCCTGTATCATCACGGCGATTGCAATCGGTGCAGCCATCTCGGTGACCTACATGAAAACAAGCAAGCGCTACACAAACAGCTTTGTTGTGACCCTTGCCCTCCTTCCCTCAGTGGTTATGGTTGTCATTATGATGGTTAACGGAAACCTCGGCGCTGGTGTTGCCGTAGCAGGTGCCTTCAGCCTTGTCCGCTTCAGAAGCATCCCCGGCACGGCAAAGGAAATCGGCTATATTTTCATCGCCCTTGCCTCAGGTCTTGCAACGGGTATGGGCTACATTGCCTTTGCGCTCATTTTCACGGCTGTTATGTGCGGTATGAGCATCCTTTACACGGTGGTCGGCTTCGGTGGAAAGCATGTTGCAAACCAGAAGATTCTCACCGTTGTTGTGCCCGAAAGCCTTGACTACAACGGCATTTTCAACGATGTTTTCAAGAAATACCTTGCTACCCACGAGCTTGTAAACGTAAAGACCACAAATATGGGTAGCCTTTTCAAGCTCAGATATGAAATCACCCTCAAGGACCCCCGCAAGGAAAAGGAGTTTATTGACGAGCTCCGCTGCAGAAACGGCAACCTTGAAATCATCTGCTCAAGAGCAGAGCTTAATCAGGAGATGCTGTGATTCAATTCGTAATTCGCAATTGCAGGAAAATTGAGCTAAAAGGTAAATTACAATCCTCAGAATTTACAGCCTTATAGCTTTATTGACGGAGCAAATGTTTGAGTTAATTACACAGTAAAAACGGATACAATTCGGAGCTAAGCGACCCTTGATTGCGAATTGCGAATTGTTCCGCTATCTTGACAAATCACAGTAAACGTGATAAAGTATTCAAGTTGTTTTTAATCTTAACTAAAGGATTGGTGAATTAAATGTCAGGTCATTCAAAATGGAGCACCATTAAGAGAAAGAAGGAAAAAACCGACGGCGCAAGAGCCAAGGTTTTCACAAAAATCGGCAGAGAGATTTCAATTGCCGTACGTGACGGCGGTCCCGACCCCGCATCAAACTCAAAGCTTAAAGACGTTATCGCAAAGGCAAAGGCAAACAACGTGCCCAACGATAACATTGAAAGAATCATCAAGAAGGCTTCAGGTGAGGCGGGCGGAGCAAACTACGAGGCAATTATGTACGAGGGCTACGGTCCCTCAGGCATTGCAGTTATTGTTGAGACCCTCACCGACAACCGTAACCGTACCGCAGGTGAAATGCGTCACTACTTTGACAAGAACAAGGGCAACCTCGGTCAGCAGGGCTGTGTTTCCTTTATGTTCACCCGCTACGGTGTAATTGTAATTGAAAAAGAGGATGTTGACGAGGATCAGCTTATGGAGGACGCACTCGAGGCAGGCGCAGTTGACTTCCTTACCGACGAGGAGGATGTATTTGTTGTCCGCACCGAGCCCAATGATCTCGGCTTAGTACGTGACGACCTTGAAGCAAAGGGCTACACCTTTGTTTCCGCTGAGGTTGAGTACACACCCAACACTCAGACCGCACTCACAAGCGAGGACGACCTCAAGTGTATGGGCAAGCTTCTTGAGATGCTTGAGGATAACGATGACGTACAGAATGTATGGCACAACCTTGAGAACGAGGATGACCTTCCCTGATAGAAGTAGTCAGTAGCCAGTAGTCAGTAGTCAGTAACGGACGGCAGATGCCGTCCGTTTTTTTGTTTGCAGAAGACAGGCGGACACGGCAAGCCGTGTACCTACGGTAACCCACGTACGTCTGTAGAACCTTGGAGGACGGAGTTGTAGAGTAGTCAGTAGTCAGTAGTCAGGGATGCCGCTTCGCGGCAATGATGTATCCGCTGCGCGGATATGATGCTTGCCTTGCGGCAAATGATGCTCCGCCAAGGCGGAATGATGTATTTGTCCTTGCAGGACAAATATTTATGGTCGCTTCGCTCCGAATTGTAGCCCTCTCCGTCACCCTTCGGGCGCCACCTCTCCCATAGGGAGAGGCAAGTGTACAACCCGCCCCTCTCCTTCAACCCACGTACGTCCGTACAACCTTGGAGGACGGATATATCTGAAAGCACCCGAGGAGCGGATTGCGACTGTCGGGTACACGGTGGTTAAAAGGCTGGCGGAAAATTAGACGATTGCGGATTTTGATAAACGCGTCGGACGTAGCGGACTCATTTGTAGAAAATATCCTTAAATAGAGTTGTACGTGAGCTTTACCCTCGGGTAGAGCAGTAGTAATGTGAATTTTTCCGTTAGTGGGGACGTTGCAAGCACTACGGCGGTGGGATAAGGGGAGAAACAATGTGAATTTAACTGCGGCAGATACGGAAAAATTCACCGCCACTGCGGACCTCCGCGTAGAACTTAAGAGCGCTTTGGTTACTTTGCCGCTCCGGGCAAAGTAACAGCCCCGCCGGCTTGAGGCGGTAGAACATAAAAGCAATATCCACAGAGGGTTAAACAGCAATTTCTTGCGGCAGGAGCGAGCCCCTGCCCTACGGTTTAACCGTACCGCCGTCTTAAAGCATACGGCATTAGGCAGTAGAAGGTAAAAGCAGCGCCGCCGCATCGGCGGGAGGGCGCCCCCCTGGCGCCCCCACCAAAAAA
>JAZOVO010000006.1:0-7111 GCA_045658745.1 Acutalibacteraceae bacterium
ATTTATGACGCGTTCAAGAGTTTCCTGAATTTTCATACGGGCATCTACCGGCATCTTATAAAGCTTATTGTGTAAGCCCTCGTTTACAAGACTGTTAAGGCTTTTACCGAAAATATTGGACTCCCATATTTTTTTCGGATCCTCCTCAAATTCCTTAAGCAGGTACATAATAAGCTCCTCGGACTGACTTTCCGAGCCTACAATGGGTGCAACCTCAGTTGTAATATCTGCCTTGAGCATATGAATTGAAGGCGCTGATGCCTTAAGCCTTACACCGTATCTTCCGCCCTGCCGCATTATTTCCGGCTCCTCAAGACTAAGCTGCTCCATCGTCGGCATAACGATTCCGTAGCCTGTGCTTTCAACCTCCTGCAGAGCCGTTTTAAAGCGTTCATATTCCTTTTTAGCCTTGTTAAGCTCATTAAGAGCCGTCATCAGCTCGAGCTCATCATTTATGGAAATATCAGTTTTTTCACTCAGAATATTATAGAACAGCTCCGGCTTGACCTTAAGCTTTACGGTAAGTATACCCTTTGACAAATCTATTTTATCAACACGGCAGCCGTCAACATTCTCCTCAACAGACATTTTTTCCGCAAAGATTCTTCCGTCCCGCATCTTTGTCACACCGTCCGCCGATTTATTGACCGCACCGTAAATACTTTTTTTAAGGCTATGCTCCTTCTCGAGAGAAGAAATCCAACGCGGGAAATCAACCTGAAGCTGCTTGACGGGAAATTCATACAGAAGCTCCGTCATAATTCTGTTTATCTCTTTATCTGTCATATCAAGACAGTTTACCGGCAAAACCTTTACTGCATACTTTTCCGAAAGCTCCTCAGCAAGCTCAGTACAATATTTTGAAGCGGGCGTTTTGCTGTTAAGAAGGACAATAAAGGGCTTTCCTCGCTCCTTAAGCTCGTTTATTACCCTCTCCTCTGCTTCCTTATAGCTGCCCCTTTCAAGCTCGGAAATGCTGCCGTCTGTAGTAATTACGAGTCCGACGGTTGAATGCTCATCAATTACCTTTTTAGTGCCGATTTCCGCCGCAAGGTTAAATGGTATCTCTTTTTCGAGCCACGGCGTTTTCACCATCCTCGCGTTTCCGTTTTCTATGTAGCCGAGACTTCCGGGTATAACATAGCCTACACAGTCAATAAGACGCACTCTGAATCTTGCGGAGCTGTCAACAGTTATGCTTACTGCTTTTTCGGGAACAAACTTCGGCTCGGTTGTCATTATCGTTTTACCCGAAGCCGACTGCGGAAGCTCATCAACCGCCCTTTTCTTTTCGCTTTCATCATCAATATTCGGTATTACAAGGTTATCCATAAATTTCTTTATAAAGGTAGATTTACCCGTTCTTACGGGACCGACAATTCCGATATAGATATCTCCCTTTGTGCGTTGTGCAATTGAATTGTAAATGCTTGTCATATCATCCGTCCTCTTTTAAAATGTTACGCTAATTACTATGCGGCAAAAAATCAATCTATGCACAACAAATAAAAGTGACGGCACATTAACTGCACCGTCACATCTTATTATATTTCTTTCAATGCTTTTTCAATCGCATCAAGACCCTCGTCAATTTCCTCATAGGTAATTGTAAGCGGCGGAAGCAGACGAAGCTTAACCTTTGCCGTCAGAGCAAGCACACCGTTTTCGATGCCTTTTTTTACAACATCTGCCGATTTTACCGACTCATCAAGACGAACACCCAACATAAGACCCAGTCCGTCACAGCCTGCAACATGAGGCATTTTCAAAAGCTTTTCAGTTATATATTTACCCTTTGCCGTAACCTCATCAAGGAAGTCGGCATCCATTTTTTCAAGGATATATTTTGCACCTGCCGTTGCAACGGGATTTCCGCCGAAGGTTGTTGCATGGTCACCCGCAACAAGCACGTTTTCCGTTTTTTCGCTGAACATTACACCGCCGAGAGGCAGACCGCCTCCTATACCCTTTGCCATTGTGACAATGTCAGGAGTGATGCCATACTGCTGAAAAGCAAAAAGTGTACCTGTTCTTCCGACGCCCGTCTGTACCTCGTCAATTATAAGCAGAACATCTTTTTCATTGCAGAGCTTTTCAGCCTCCTTCACGAAAGCCTTATCAAGGGGCATAACGCCGCCCTCGCCCTGGATAAGCTCCATCATCAAAGCACAGACAGAACTGTCCTCAAGAGCCTTTTTCAAAGCGTCAATATCATTTGCGGGAGTAAAGCCAAAGCCATCCGTGAACGGGAAGAAGAAATTATGAAACACATCCTGACCCGTGGCCGCAAGGGTGGTCACCGTTCTTCCGTGGAAGGAATTATTGAGGGTGATAATTTTACTCCTTCCCTCACCGTATTTCATAAAGCTGTACTTGCGGGCACACTTGATTGCACCTTCATTGCTCTCAGCACCGCTGTTTGAAAAGAAGACCTTTTTCATTCCCGTCTTTTCACAGAGAAGCTTTGCCGCCTCAGCACAGGGAGATGTGTAATAAAGGTTTGATATATGCTGTAAGGAAGAAAGCTGGTCGGTTACTGCCTTTATCCAGCCATCGTCACAGAAGCCCAGCGAGTTTACGCCGATACCGCTTGAAAAATCAATATATTTCTTGCCGTCAAAGTCATAGCAGGTCGCACCCTTACCCTTTTCAATTGCTACGGAAAAACGTCCGTAGGTGTTTGCAACATACTGCTTATCAGTCTGCTGAATTTTTTCAAAATTACTCATTTATATGCCTCACTTCGTCATAAGTGTACCGATACCCTCATCGGAAAACATTTCAATAAGGATTGAATGCGGTATTCTGCCGTCAATCATAACCGCCTTTTTAACACCGCTTCTGACAGCCTTTTCGCAGCTCTTCATTTTAGGTATCATACCGCCGGAAATTATTCCGCTTTCAATAAGAGCCGGCACCTCATCAACGTGAATTTCGGGAATAAGGGATGAAGCATCGTTGACATCTCTCAGAAGACCCGGAATATCGGAAAGAGTGATAATATTTTCTGCATTAAGAGCCGCCGCAATTTCAGCAGCCGCCGTATCAGCGTTGATATTGTAAACCTGTCCGTTATCATCAATACCGACAGTAGCAATAACTGGAATATAACCTTCCTCAAGAACCTTGTTTATGGGCTTCGGGTCAATTTCGGTTATATCTCCGACAAAGCCGTAATCGAACTCGTCATCCATAGGCTTTGCTTTTATCATAGCACCGTCAATGCCGCAAAGTCCTACTGCCTTACCGCCGCAACGCTCAACAAGCGAAACAAGATCCTTGTTTGTTTTGCCTGCAAGCACCATTTGTACAACCTCGGCAGTTTCCTTATCGGTATAACGAAGACCGTTTACAAATTTTGATTCTATACCGAGCTTTTTGAGCATTCCGCTGATTTCAGGGCCGCCGCCGTGAATAAGCACAATTTTAATTCCGACAAGTGTAAGCAGAATGATGTCACTCATAACCGCCTGTTTAAGCTCGGGATTAATCATTGCGTTTCCGCCGTATTTTACAACAACGGTTTTTCCGTAGTATTTCTGAATATAAGGCAGAGCGGCGGTGAGCACCTGAGCCTTCATACTGTCACTGATTATTATTTTTTCATCCATTTTTGTACACCTCTTATGTACGGTAATCGCCGTTGATTTTTACATAGTCGTAAGTAAGGTCACAGCCCCACGCTGTCGCATCAGAATTGCCCTGATTCATACAAACCGTAAGCACTATCTCACTCTCGAGAAGAATTTCCTTTGCTTTTTCTTCAGAAAATTCAATTCCAAAGCCCTTTTCGCATACCTTTACCTCACCCTTACAGGAGGAAAGATAAACATCAATTGTATCAACAGTAAAATCTCCTTCGGTATAACCGATTGCACAAAGGATTCTTCCCCAATTGGCATCAGCACCGAACATAGCAGTTTTAACAAGAGATGAGCAGATAATTGACTTAGCAATTTTCTTTGCCGTGATTTCGTCAGGAGCACCCTTGACTGTACATTCAAGAAGTCTCTGTGCACCCTCTCCGTCACCCGCAATAAGGCGTGAAAGCTTTACGGAAACCTCCTTAAGAGCGGCTTTGAAGCTTTCAAATTCTGCACCGTCTTCGTTGATTTCTGCATTTTCCGCAAAGCCGTTTGCCATAATGCACACCATATCATTCGTTGATGTGTCCCCGTCAACAGAAATCATATTAAAGGTATCCTTAACGGTATCGCTCAGAGCCTTCTGAAGCATTGCGGGGCTGATTTTGCAGTCCGTAGTCATAAAGCAAAGCATAGTCGCCATATTGGGATGAATCATACCCGAACCCTTACAGCAGGCACCGAGAGTGACAGTCTTACCGCTGATTTCAAGCTCGACTGCACATTCCTTAGGAACCGTGTCCGTTGTCATTATTGCAAAAGCCGCATCATTGCCACCGTCTGCCGACATCTGTGAAACGAGCTTTTCAGCGTGATTTGCGATAGGTGTAACATCAAGGCTCATACCTATAACGCCCGTTGAAGCAACAATAATGTCGTTCTTATCAACCGAAAGAGCCTTTGAAGCAATGTCACACATCATTTCAGCCTTTTCTACACCGTCACTGTTGCAGGTGTTTGCATTGCCGCTGTTTACTATAACTGCCTGAGCATATCCGTCAGCAATATTATTTCTTGTAACGGTAATCGGTGCACCGTAAACCTTATTTTGTGTATACACGGCCGCTGCAGCAGCTTTAACCTCGCTTTTAATCATTGCAAGATCCTTTTTTGACTGATTCTTTCTGATACCGCAATGAATACCTGATGCGGTAAAGCCCTTTGCCGCAGTAACGCCACCATCAATATATTTCATAATTATACCTCCAATTATAACGCTGTTGCTTCGTCAAAGCCCATTGCAATGTTCATATTCTGCACCGCCGCAGATGAAGCTCCCTTACCGAGGTTATCAAAAACCGCCGTGAGGGTAATTCTGTCGTCATTGCCACCGACGTAAATATTAAGCTCATTTGTACCTTCAAGACCTACCGGTGAAATAAATCCGCTTTCGGGTAAAGGTTTAACTGAAATAAAAACCGAGTCCTTATAATAATCTGAATAAAAAGCAGTCATTTCTTCTGCTGAAAGCTTTCTGTCAAGTAAAGCCGTATGTATCGGCACACTTACCGCCATACCGCAATAATAATCACTTACTATAGGATTAAACACAGGCTCAGAATCAAGACCCGTTATCTTTTTCATTTCGGGCAGATGCTTATGCTTCTGTGTTAAGCCATACTGTCTGGGGGAATCATATTCAGCAGGTCTGTCTGAGTCTTCATATTCCCCTATCATTTTGTTACCGCCGCCGCTGTAGCCCGTTATACTGTGTGCCGTAACGGGATAGGATGCAGGCATAATACCCGAAGTAATGAGCGGATAAATGAGTGATATAAAGCCCGTAGCGTGACAGCCGGGATTTGCAATTCTTTTTGCCGCTTCAATGCACTCTCTGTGCTTTTGTGAAAGCTCAGAAAAGCCATAGGTCCAGCCGTCAGCAGTACGGTGTGCGGTACTGGCATCAATAACTACCGTATCGGGATTAGTTACAAGCTTTACCGCTTCAACTGCCGCTGCATCGGGCAGACAAAGAAAAACAACATCTGCCTCATTCATCAGCCTTTGTCTTTCCTCGGTGTCCTTGCGTTTGCTTTCTTCAATTTCTATAAGCTGAACATAAGGGTGCTTAATAAGCTTACTTTTAAGCTGTAAGCCCGTTGTTCCCGCCTGTCCGTCAATAAAAACCTTAATCATAAAATCTCTCCGCCATTATAATCAATAAAATAGATTATACATTATTTTGTATAAAAGTCAATACTTATTCAATGTTTTTGCATATTTTTTAAGCTTTTTAATTACATTCGGATAAATATACAAAATCGGTGTATTCACATCTGAATGCAAATACACCGTTGCTTTTATATATAATTATTTTACAAGAACTCTCCAGCCGTAGGGATCTTCTCTCTTGCCCCACTGAATGCCTGTAAGCTCATCGTAAAGCTTCTGAGTAAGCTCACCGATACCGCCGTCACCGATTGTCATAACATCATCCATATAACGGAGCTTACCAACAGGTGATACAACTGCGGCTGTACCTGTACCCCATACCTCTTCAAGTGTACCGTTCTTTGCAGCTTCAACGAGCTCGTCAACGCTTACGCGTCTTTCCTCAACCTCGTAGCCCCAAGCCTTACATACATTGATGATAGAGTTACGCGTGATACCGGGAAGGATGCTGCCGTTAAGTGCAGGAGTGATAACCTTGCCGTTAATCTTGAACATAATGTTCATTGCGCCAACCTCTTCGATGTACTTTCTGTCAACACCGTCAAGCCAGAGCACCTGTGAATAACCTGCATCGTGAGCCTTAACCTGAGCAATAAGAGAAGCAGCGTAGTTACCGCCGGTCTTTGCAAAGCCCATACCGCCCTTTACAGCTCTTACATAGTCGTCTTCAATCCAGATGCCTACGGGAGCAAGACCGCTTTCATAATAAGCACCTGAGGGAGAAAGAATAACCATAAAGAGATATGTTTTTGAGGGAGCAACACCGAGGAACTCGTCAGTTGCAATTACAAAGGGACGGATATAAAGTGATGTGCCTTCGTCTGAAGGAACCCAATCTCTGTCAATATCAACAAGAGCCTTAACAGCATCCACAAACATATCCTCGGGAATTTCGGGAATACAGAGTCTTTCGTTTGATGCATTAGCTCTTTTTGCGTTCATATCGGGGCGGAAAAGATAAATTGAATCGTCTGCACCGCGGTAAGCCTTAAGGCCTTCAAACATTTCCTGACCGTAGTGGAAAACCATTGCAGAAGGTGCAAGAGAAATATTTGCATAGGGCTCAATTCTTGCATCGTGCCAGCCCTTACCCTCTGTATAATTCATAAGAAACATATGGTCAGTAAAAATGTGACCGAAGCCGAGCTTTTCACCCTTCTGGGGCTTTGCCTTGGGAGAAGTTGTTTTATTAATTCTGATATCCATTATAAACACCTCTTAATTATTCAAAATCATAACCGGCCTTAAGAGCCTTAAGGTTTACATCAATAAGGTTTGCTTTTTTGGGAGGAACA
>JAZOVO010000007.1:0-16784 GCA_045658745.1 Acutalibacteraceae bacterium
ATTCTTCTTTGTACCGTCACGGTCAACATATTCCATACCGAACTTTTCAGCAAGCATCTGGTCAATCTGAATTGTGATGAGTGTGTCCTCCTTGCCGTGAACATTCTTAATCTGAATGTCAAGCTTGGGACCGTAGAAGGCGGCTTCACCCACACCGATTTTGTAGTTGATGCCGAGTCCGTCAAGGATTTTCTTCATCACGCCCTGAGCCTCATCCCACTGCTCTGCCGTGCCGATATACTTTTCTGTATCTGCAGGATCCCACTGTGAGAAGCGGTAGGAAACGTCCTCGTAAAGTCCGAGAGTCTTAAGCATAAACACGCAAAGGTCAAGACAGCCCTTGAACTCGTCCTCGAGCTGCTCGGGGGTACACATAAGGTGTCCCTCGGAAATTGTGAACTGACGGACACGGATAAGACCGTGCATTTCGCCTGATGATTCGTTTCTGAAAAGAGTTGAGGTTTCACCGAGTCTCATAGGAAGGTCACGGTAGGAGCGTGCTCTGTTGAGGTATGCCTGATACTGGAAGGGGCAGGTCATAGGACGGAGTGCGAATACCTCGTCGTCTGTCTCCTCCTCACCCATTACGAACATACCGTCCTTATAGTGGTCCCAGTGGCCTGAGATTTTGTAAAGGTCGCTCTTTGCCATAAGGGGAGTCTTTGTGCGGAGCCATCCCCTCTTCTTCTCCTCGTCCTCAACAAAACGCTGAAGGGTCTGCACGATGTGTGTGCCCTTGGGAAGCATAATGGGAAGACCCTGACCGATATAGTCAACGGTGGTGAAGATTTCAAGCTCTCTGCCGAGCTTATTGTGGTCGCGCTTCTTTGCTTCTTCAAGCTGTGCAAGGTGTGCTTCAAGGTCAGCCGCCTTTGTGAAGGCTGTACCGTAGATACGCTGAAGCATCTTGTTCTTGCTGTCACCTCTCCAGTAAGCACCTGTGCAGGAGGTGAGCTTGAATGCCTTTACGCGTGATGTGTCGGGAATGTGAGGGCCTGCGCAAAGCTCGGTGAACTCACCCTGACGGTAGAAGGAAATAGGCTCGCCGTTTTCAGCGTGCTCCCTGATAAGCTCAACCTTATAGGTCTCACCCTTTTCTTCCATCATTGCGATTGCCTCGTCGGCGCTCATCTCGAACTTTTCAAGGAAAAGTCCTTCCTTGACAATCTTCTTCATTTCAGCCTCAATCTTCTCAAGGATTTCGGGAGTGAAGCTTACTTCGCTGTCGAAATCATAGTAAAAGCCGTTATCAACTGCAGGGCCGATTGCAAGCTTTACCTCGGGGTAAAGTCTTTTTACAGCCTGTGCAAGAATGTGTGAGCAGGTGTGCCAGAAGGTCTTTTTTGCTTCCTCATCGTCGAAGGTGAGAATTTCAACCTCACAGTCACCTGTGAGAACTGTGCGAAGGTCGCAGATTTCACCGTTTACTCTTGCAAGGCAGGCAGCCTTGTAAAGGCCTGAGCCGAGGCTCTTTGCAACGGTGATTACGCTTGAGCCGTCCTCGTACTCGCGGACAACGCCGTCCTTTAATGTTACGTTGATCATTTTTGTTTGCTCCTTTCGTTTTGAATGCTAAATGCAAAATGCAAAATGAAAAATTAATGGGCTGCGCCGCATTATAATGCCCTCTGTCTGCTTCGCAGACATCTCCCACGGGAGAAAATTATAATTTACGGATTTATCCGTTTTAACACAAGGCTTTGTGCGGCAAACACAAAAAAGACAGTCACAAACCTTACCCGCGACCGCAATTTTGCATTTTGCACTTTGCATTTTGCATTTATATTTTGCACCGCAAAAAGAAAACGCTCCACCCCAAAAACTTGGGATGAAGCGGTAAATGCTCCACGGTTCCACCCGTATTCCGCTTAAAAAGCGGCACTCAATTGACTTTAACGCAGTCCTACGGCGTGCCTTGTTTCGGCACACGCTCAAAAGTGGTAGATTTTTCCGCTGAATCTGCCCCGCTTACAGCCACGGCAAGGCTCTCTGTGAAATCCGTAAAGGGAAAAATCCTCTTTCTCAACGCTTTGTTGGGATATTGGGTTTTCTTTTGTTGTGAAATATTTTATCACCGTGAGGGTGGTTTGTCAAGTATTTTTATCAGTCACCGTAGGGATTAAAGTGTACATTATTCAAGATAAGCATTCTTTGAAATTCATTTACATTTTCATAGTTATTATCAAATGTAAAAATCTTCTCGTTATTAACATAAATACTGAAAGTCACATGACCTCTGAAATTCGTTGCCTTTATCCTTTCTATCTGGCTGTACAAATATCGCTTTTCTCCTACGGTAAAGCTATGCTCATCAAACAAGAAGCTGTCGCCTGATTGCTTTATTGCCGAATAAATTATATAGCCCACGGAAACAACAAAAAGCAACAGACCGAACATAAAAAACTCACCGTCTACAATTCTTCCGAAAACAAACAAAGCAACACCTAAAAGAGCTGCAATCACCGCTATAACAATTTCAGAGCTTTTTTGCCTGAGCTCATATTTCATTTTGTTCATCTCCTTTTTTATATATCAACACTCACGGTAATGCCGTGCTTTTTCATAAGTTCAACAAACTCATCCGAGCCCTTTTCTGCTTTAGTGAAAGAGCAGACCAATTTATCATTTACATATACCTCGAGTTCAAATGTAGCAATACCCCTCATTACCTCTGCAGGCTTAACCTCAACCTTGCTGATTTCGGAAAATTTATAGGTTTTGCTTCCCACGGTAAAGTTTTCCTCATCAAACTCTATTTTCTTACCCAATAAATAAGCAGCAAGAAAGCAAAAGAAAACTATAGCTGCAAAAATCGGTATTCCGATAAATTCTTTGTCAGGTAAACTGTTATAAAGAACAATATCCTTGCCCGTAAAAATTATACTGAAAGCAAAGAACACACCTGTAATCATTACAGCCACCGGTGAAGGCTTGATTTTTTGCCTCATTGTTCTTCTCCCCCCTTCACACATCAATACTCACGGTAATTCCGTGCTTTTTCATCACGGCAATAAAATCCTTACCGCCGCTGTCATCCTTGGTGAAGCTTGCAACCTCGTCCTCACCTATGTAAAGCTTTATCCTTAAGGTTGAGACGCTCCTTAAAATATGCTCGTTATTTACAGTTACATTCGTAATCTCATCATAGCCGTAGGTAGTATCCCCGACAGTAAAGGTGTTTTCGTCAAAGTCGATTTTTTCCTGACCGAGATATCTTGTAAGGAAAATCCCGAAGCCGATAAATGCCAGAGCATCAAGAGCTATTGCCGCCGCAGATGTGCTACCCGTGCTGATAAACTCGGCAATTGAGGTAATGATGCACAGCACCGCCAGAGCACCGAAAAGGATAACTGCCCACGATGCAGGCTTAACTGTTTTTTTCATTCTATTTCCCCCTTCCAGCTGCTTAAGCTGTTTTTCACATGGAATTTTACTCTGTGCTTTTTAAGTAAGCCGATAAACTCCTTATAGCCCACATCATCATCGGTGAAGGTCAGCACACGCTCACCTCTTATGTAAATTCTGACCCTTGTAAGGATGCAGAAGCGCAAACGCTTACCCGGTATAAGCACACGCTTGTAGCTGATTTGAGCCTCGGAGACCTCCGAAAAGCGGTAGGTCTTACCCTTGACGGTAAAGCCGTCAAAGTCAAATTCAATTCTTTTTGCGAAAATGAATTTTATAAGGTAGTATACAAAGAAAATTATAAGTGCTGCCGTGCCGAGGGTTTCCTCAAAGGAGGGTGTGCCGCCCGTGTAAGCATCGAGCCCGACAACGATACCTGCCACGGCAAGCAGTACACCGAACACAAGCACCGTCCACGGTGAGGGCTTTATTTTCTGTTTCATAGGCTTCTCCCTTTTAATTTCTTTAATTCAATTATACACCCTGAAAATAAAAAAACAATATGCAAATGCATACTTTTCGGGGGTAAAAAATATGTAATCCGATACTTTTCGGTACAATTCATAACGTAGGGGAGGATATCATCCGCCCGCCCTACGGTTTAACGGTACGGTAGAAAAACCGTAGCGCCGACCAATGGTCGGCTCGGGTAAATGCATCCCTTACATAGCCGCCCATTGGGCGGCGCTACAATGCAAACAATACTGCCGTAACACAAACCAAAACGGACGGCATATGCCGTCCGTCCCTGACTACTGACTACTGACTACTGACTACTTTATATCCGCCCCTACGCTCTTATTCCGCTGACAAGATAAAACGACCCGCTGACAAGAAGAATATCATCCTTACCCGTGCGGGAAAGGGCGAGGTTATACGCCTTTTCCGCGTCAGATTCGGCGGTGCAGCTCTTACAGTAAGCCTCCGCCTCACGGCAAAGCACCTCGGGGCTTTCGCCTCTTATCGGGTCAACGCCCGTAAAAATCATTTCGTCACACTGCGGTGCAAGAAGCTCTATAGCCTTACCGTGGTTTTTGTCCTTCATAAAGGCGCAGAGTGCTACAACCCTTCTGCCCCTTTTAAAGCTCTCAAGAGCCCTTGAAAGCTCCCTCATTGCGCCCTCGTTATGTCCCGCGTCGAGGATAACCGTCGGATTTGTGCTCACACATTCGAGTCTGCCCGGAATGAAAAACTCCGCAATGCCCCTTTCTATGTCCGCATCGGTTATGAAATAGCCCTGACGGGAGAGCGCCCTGCATGCCTCGGCGGCGGTGAGAATATTCGCGCTCTGGAAAAAGCCGCACATACCCGTTTTAAGGTGAAGCCCGTCGTAGTAAAGCTCGTTGCCCTCAAGGTCGCTTCTGACGGGTGTCGCCTTACTGATATCGGGAACAAAAAGGCTGTTCCCTCTTTCGCGGCAGGTCTCTTTTATAACCTCCGCCGCCTCTTTATTCTGCGGGGCGAACGGGAATTCCCCGCTTTCAAAGGGATAGGACACTACGCTGCAGCCTCCCTTTATAATTCCGCACTTTTCTTTTGTAATCTCCTCAACCGTATCACCGAGCACGTCGGTATGGTCAAGGGAAACGGAGGTGATGACCGCAAGAACGGGCGCATCGATAACGCTCGTGCTGTCCTTGCCGCCGCCTATTCCCGCCTCAAGCACAACGGCGTCGCAGTTCATTTCCTCAAAGTAAATCATCGCCATTGCGGTGATAACCTCAAAAACCGTAGGATAAAGCTCCTCTTTTTCCATAAGTAATATCTTCTCTTTAAGGTGCTTCGTAATTGAAGCGACGGCACTTTTCGGGATATACTCACCGTTCACCCGTATCCTTTCACCGAATTCGACAACAAAGGGCGAGGTGAAAAGTCCCGTGATGTAGCCCGCCGACTGCAGAACAGAGGCAACGGCGGTGCTGACCGAGCCCTTTCCGTTTGTGCCGACAACGTGAACAAAGCGCAGTCTTTTATGGGGATTGTCGCAAAGCTCAAGAAGCCGTCTTATTCTCTCGTGCCCCGAGCTTTTCTGAAATTTTCTGCGGGAATATATAAACTCCAGCGCTTCCTCGTAGGTCATAAACATCTCTCTTTTCTTTTATATCTTACGTGGTTGTTACTTTTACGTTCTACCGCCTTAAGCCGTACGTTGTTGCTTTTTAATCTTCCGTGGTTTTGTCTTTCAAATCCTACCGCCTCAAGCCGGCGGGGCTGTTACTTTGCCCGGAGCGGCAAAGTAACCAAAGCGCTCTTAAGTTCTACGCGGAGGTCCGCAGTGTCAGTGAATTTTTCCGAAGCCTCCGCGTTCATAAAGGCAAAACTTCTCCCCTCATCCTACCGCCGTAGTAATTTAATCCCCGTACCAACGGAAAAATTCACATTACTACCGCTCTATCCGAGGGTAAAGCTCACGGACAACTCTGTTTAAGGATTAGTTCTACAAATGAGTCCGCTACGTCCGTCAAATTTATCAAAATCCGCAATCGTCTAATTTTCTCGTGTTATTTCAACTACCGTGTACCCGACATTCGCCGTCCGCTGCGCGGGTGCTTTCAGATATATCCGTCCTCCGAGGTTGTACAGACGAACGTGAGTTACCGTAGGGACACGGCTTGCCGTGTCCGCTTACAATTCGGAGCGAAGCGACCCTTAACATTTGCCGTAAGGCAAATATATCATATCCGCAGGATATTTCATATTGCGTCAGCAATATTTCATCTGACCGCAGGTCAGATTTCATTAACGCCGAAGGCGTTCCCTGCCGCCCGCCTTACCGTCACTCGGCCCTTGGCCCTTGGCCCTCGGCCCTCAACTACTTACTACCCCAAGTATACCCCTGCCCCGCCGATTATGTCAACCTCATTTTTTTGTAGCAAAGCTCTCCGAGCGGGCGTACGTCCGCCCTTTCGTAAAGCGCCGAGGCAAAGTGAAGGGAGGCTATCCCCTTAGGGCGCAGAAGCTCAAGCTCAGAGGGCAGAGCTATCCCGTCACCGCAGATGCAGTAATTGCAAAGGGGGTGGTCGGGCACGTTAGTGAAAAGCAGACCGCCGTAAAAGGAGTCAAAGGGCACACCGTCGGGACTTATCACCGCCGTACAGGAGTTCACAGACGGAGTAAAGCGGTCAGAGACGGTGAGGCTCAGCCCGAATTTTTCCATAAGCTCCCGCCCCGTCTGCTTATATACATTGGGCTTGCCCGTATGAATCTGAATTTTAGAAAAAAGGGGCACCGCCTTGAAAATATGGTCAGCGTAAATTCCCGTCGGGTCAAAAACCGCGAGGGAGCTTACCGTGGGAGGGATGCTAAGCCCTTTTATGTAATCAAGAGCAGAATTGAAAAGCAGAAGGGCGGGAAGCTCCTTCGCCTCAAAAATAAGCCCGTCCGTTCTTTCATCCGTAGGAAAATCAAGGTCAAAAAGCACACTGCCCTTAAGCCGACGCAGCTTTTCGCAGGTCTCCTCAACGGGCACCTGTCCGCGGTACTCGGTGACGGTTACACGATAAAAGGCATCACCAAAGGGCACATTCACACGGACAAGCTCAATTTCGGGCATCAGAAAAAGGTCACGGAAAAAGGTTTTCGCTCCCCCGGGAGCATCTCTTACTTCAACAGTCGCAAACAATTATACCACCTCGGGAAATTATATGCACCTCAAAGGAAAAAAATGAGGAACGTGAGACCCCTCCTCCTCTCAATCTCCCCCTTTACAAATTCACTTCTCCGTGCTATTATATATACAACGTCATTATTTAAGGAGAGATAACAAATGATAGCTATCGGCGCAGACCACGGCGGTTACGAATTAAAGGAAGAAATCAAGAAATACCTTGACAGTAAGGGTATTGAATATAAGGACTTCGGCACATACTCCCCCGAGTCCGTTGACTATGCGGCAATCGCATACAAGGTAGGCACAGCCATCACCTCGGGCGAATGTGAAAGAGGTATCCTCTGCTGCGGTACAGGTATCGGCATTTCAATGGCTGCCAACAAGGTAAAGGGCATCAGAGCCGCCTGCTGCAGCGACTACTTCAGCGCAAAGTTCACCCGCCTTCACAACGACTCAAACATCCTTTGTATGGGCGGCAGAGTTGTAGGCGCAGGTCTTGCACTTGAAATGGTTGAGGTTTTCCTCAATACAGAGTTCGAGGGCGGCAGACATCAGCGCCGCGTTGACCAGATTATGGCAATCGAGGCAGGCACCTTCGAAGCAAATTGACAATAGAAGCGCATAAACGGCGGTGAAAAAAATATAATATTTTAAAAACAAGAATAAAAGCTGTCGGGACATCGAATCCCGACAGCTTTTTTCACCGCCTTGCCCTTTTTTCTCCCTCTCGGAGTATAAGCATACGCCTACGGGTCGAAAAAAGGTCATTCTGCACACCTCTTGCCAATTTGCGCAAATTGACAATAGATGCGGTAAAAGTAGCCAGTAGTCAGTAGTTAGTAGTCAGGGATGCTCTTCGGGCATCAGGATTTAATAAAACGGAACACCGTCTTGAAAACAAGGCGGTGTTTTTATGTGTATATTGATGTAGCGCCGCCCAATGGGCGGCTTGTTGATTTTTACCCGCCGCGGGTGCTCTTTCTTCACATTCTACTTTTTTAACCTTACGTTATTGCTTTTCTTCCTCCGCGGTTGTTACTTTTAAGTTCTACCGCCTCAAGCCGGCGGGGCTGTTACCCCTCTTGCGGTTCCCAAAATTTCCTTGTGCCTTGGAGCGGCACGGAAATTTTGACCGCTGCGCCATCCTCGCCTCGCTTCATCGTCCGCAGGACGCGCTTCGGCGACGATGCCCGGGGCGGCAAAGTAACCAAAGCGCTCTTAAGTTCTACGAAAAATCGGGGTCCCCGAAAAGCCCGATAGGCTTTTTGGGGAGGAGGAAGCACAACGGAGCGGTGAGCTTTTCCGTAAGGAAAACGATGAGCGGAGTTTGTGCTGACGATGCAGTGGCGGTGAATTTTTCCGTATCATCCGCGTTCATAATGGTTAACACTTCTCTCCTTATCCCACCGCCGTAGTGACCAAACCTCCCCACTAACGGAAAAATTCACATTACTACTGCTCTACCCGAGGGTAAAGCTCACGGACAACTCTACTTAAGGATAATTTGTACAAATGAGTCCGCTACGTCCGTCAAATTTATTAAAATCCGCAATCGTCTAATTTTCTCGTGTTATTTCAACTACCGTGTACCCGACATTCGCAATCCGCTCCGTGAGTCGTTTTATTTTCATCCGTCCTCCAAGGTTGTACAGTCGGACGTGGGTTGAATGAGTCGGACGTGAGTTGTATAGGTTACCGTAGGGACACGGCTTGCCGTGTCCTTTTATAATCGGAGCGAAGCGACCATCAATATTTGTCCTGCAAGGACAAACACATCATTCCGCCTTGGCGGAGCATCATTTGCCGCAAGGCAAGCATCATATCCGCAAAGCGGATACATCATTGCCGCGAAGCGGCATCCCTGACTACTGACTACTGGCTACTGGCTACTCCGCCACCCGCCTTACACAATAAAAATAAATATCCGCCGCCCCGTTTCGGCAAAATATTCTCCCGTAATCGATTATGATGTCAAGGCAATTCATAACGATTTACGGGAGGTTTTATTTTTGGCGGCAAAAATTGTATATAAGCAAAAGGAAATCTGTGTTTATCTCGACGGCGAAATCGACCACCACAGCGCATCACTCATCCGCGTGAGTATCGACGAGGCGGTCAGCCGTAAAAGACCCGCACTTCTTGTACTCGACTTTGACCGGGTAAGCTTTATGGACAGCTCGGGCATCGGTCTTGTTATGGGTCGGTACAAGCTTATGAAAACCATCGGCGGAAAAATCCGCGTTCAGAATCTTTCACCCGGCGCTTATAAGGTGATGTGCCTTGCGGGCATCGAGCGGCTGGGTGAGGTTAAGCAAAAGGAGGTTGTTTAAATGAAATGTATAAACGAGCTTAAAATGACTCTTGATTCAAAAAGCGTAAACGAGGGCTTTGCCCGCGTGGCGGTATCCGCCTTCGTCTCCTGCCTCGACCCCAATATCGAGGAGCTTACGGACATAAAAACCGCCGTCAGCGAGGCGGTTACAAACTGCGTAGTCCACGGCTACGCGGAAAAGGACGGCAAAATTTACATAACGGTAAGCATTTTTGAAAAGGGCCTTGTCCGCATAAAAATCCGCGACAGGGGCGTCGGCATCGAAAACGTTGAAAAGGCAATGGAGCCCCTTTTCACTACGGCGGGCGGTGAAAGAGCGGGCCTCGGCTTTGCCGTTATGGAAAGCTTTACGGATAAGGTGCGTGTAAAATCCGCCCCCGATAAGGGCACAACGGTTGTGCTTGAGAAGAGGGTAAGGGGAAAACGGTAAGGCGCTGCGGAGCGAATGTGAATGCAAAATGCAAAATGCAAAATGCAAAATTGCGGGTCGCTTCGCTCCGATTTTATCCGTGTAAGGTCGGCGCTGTAAATTCCGTTTACACCGCCACGATACAAAGCAAATATAATTTACTCTTTTATTTTTAAGCAAAACTTACCTCTGCGGTATACAGACTTCAACAAACCGATATCTGACCCGCGACAATAATTCTGCATTTTGCATTTTGCATTCTGCATTTAAAAAGGTGGTGATTTTCTGTCAAGAGACAGCTTGATAAACGAAAACTACGGTCTCGTCCACGCCTGCGCAAATAAATTCCGCGGCAGAGGCGTTGAATATGACGACCTTTTTCAGGCGGGCTGTGTGGGACTTTGCAAGGCGGCGGATAACTTCGACGCCTCCCGCGGCTTCGCCTTTTCAACCTATGCCGTGCCCGTTATCCTCGGCGAAATAAGACGGATTTTCCGTGACGGCGGCGCGGTGAAAATCGGCAGAAGCCTTAAGGAGCGCTCACGCCACGCTATGAAAATCCGCGAGGAGCTTTCAACGGAGCTTGGCAGAGAGCCTACCGTCGGCGAGCTTGCCGAAAGGCTCGGCATTGACGTTTCCGCCGCCGCAGAGCTTATCACCGTCTCAATGCCCACAATCTCACTTACAAGCGGTGAGGATAAAAACGAGGTGCAGCTCGACATCCCCACTCTCCCCCCCGAGGAAGAAATAAGCGAACGCCTGTCACTTAAAAGCGTTCTCGACCGCCTTGAGGAAAGAGACAGACGGCTTATAGAATTACGGTATTTCAAGGGGCTGACTCAGGTCAACACCGCGCGGGAGCTCGGTATGAGTCAGGTACAGGTATCACGGCGTGAAAAGGTTATACTGATGAAAATGAGGGAAAGCCTTTCGTGAATGCAGAATCAGAGTAGTCAGTAGTCAGTAGCCAGTAGTCAGGATTGCCGCTTCGCGGCAATGATGTATCCGCTTTGCGGATATGATGCTTGCCTTACGGCAAATGATGCCCCCGCCAAGGCGGAAAGATGTATTTGTCCCTGCAGGACAAATATTGAGGGTCGCTTCGCTCCGAATTGTAAGCGGACACGGCAAGCCGTGTCCCTACGGTAACTCATTTAAACCACGTTTCACTCCTTCAACCCACGTCCGTCTGTAGAACTTTGGAGGACGGATATATATAAAATAACCCGCGGAGCGGATTGCGACTGTCGGGTACACGGTAGTTGAAATAACACGAGAAAATTACACGATTGCGGATTTTGATAAATACGACGGACGTAGCGGACTCGTTGGTAGAGCTTATCCTTAAGCAGAGTTGTACGTGAGCTTTACCCTCGGGTAGAGCAGTAGTAATGTGAATTTTTCCGTTAGTGGGGACGTTGCAAGCACTACGGCGGCGGGATGAGGGGAGAAACATTACCTTTACAACTGCGGATGATGCGGAAAAATTCACCGCCACTGCGGACCTCCTCGACGGACTTAAGAGCGCTTTGCATACTTTGCCGCTCCGGGCAAAGTATGAGCCCCCGCGGCTTGAGCGGAACGGATTTAAAAGTAAAAACCACGGCGGGTAAAAAAGCACAACGTAAGGTTTAAAAAAGTAGAACGTATAAGTAACATCCGCGGCGGACAGTCGAGACGCCACACGGGGCGTCCCCTACGCGGACGTATATAAAAACAAAAGCAGGCGTTGAAAAAACAACACCTGCTTTGCTTTATTGTTTAACACGTAAGGGGTTTCACCCCTTACAATCCCTGACAAGCTTTTGTAAAAGCTTGACCAAACTTTACTTTTTATATTCTTGCTACGCCGCTCTGCCTTGCAGCCTCGGCAACCGCCGCCGCAACAGTAGGTCCTACCCTCTCATCAAATGCAGCAGGAAGGATATAATCACTCCTGAGCTCGTCATCAGCAACAAGACCTGCAATTGCCTTTGCAGCCGCCATCTTCATCTCCTCGTTGATATCACTTGCTCTTACGTCAAGTGTACCGCGGAAAATACCGGGGAAGGCAAGCACGTTGTTAATCTGATTCGGGAAGTCACTTCTGCCCGTGCCTACAACACAAGCGCCTGCAGCAAGAGCCTCATCAGGCATAATTTCGGGTGTGGGATTTGCCATGGGGAACACAATGGGATCCTTAGCCATGGAGCGTACCATATCCTGACTTACACAGCCGGGGGCTGAAACACCGATGAAAATATCTGCGCCCTTGAGTGCATCTGCAAGTGTACCTGTCACACCGCTCTTATTCGAGAAGGATGCAAGCTCAATCTTCGCGGGCTCATTTTCAATACCGGGTCTGTCCTTATGAACAACGCCCTTTCTGTCACACATAATAACGTCCTTGATGCCCATTGCAAGGAAAAGCTTTGCAATTGCAACGCCCGCTGCACCTGCACCGTTGAATACTGCAACGCAGTCCTCAATCCTCTTGCCGTTAAGCTTGAGTGCATTGATAAGTGCGGCTGAGCAGACAACTGCCGTACCGTGCTGGTCATCGTGGAAAATGGGGATATCTGCCTTTTCCTTGAGTTTTCTTTCAATCTCAAAGCATCTGGGAGCGCCGATATCCTCAAGGTTTACGCCGCCGAAGGAGCCTGCAAGCAGGGCAATTGTATCAACAATCGTGTCAACATCCTTTGAACGGATGCAAAGAGGAATAGCGTCAACGTCACCGAACTCCTTGAAGAGCACACACTTACCCTCCATAACGGGCATACCTGCCTCGGGGCCGATATCACCGAGACCGAGAACTGCGGTACCGTCGGTAACAACAGCAATTGTGTTCCATCTTCTTGTAAGCTCGTAGGACTTATTGATGTCCTTCTGAATTTCAAGACAGGGCTGTGCAACACCGGGAGTATAAGCAAGTGAAAGCGCTTCCTTATCCTGCACCTTTGCTCTTGCAACAACCTCAATCTTGCCCTTCCACTCACCGTGGAGTCTCAAAGATTCTTTTGCGTAATCCATAATATTTTCTCCTTTTAATCTGTATTTCTCCGCTTATAAGCATAACAGCAAGCGGCTTTATTCAAAGTCGCTTGCCGCTGATTTTCAATTATTTCTCCCAGGGGAAGATGTAGTCAAGGCCGAGGTCGTCACGAACCTGATTCATTTCCTTCTGAACTGATTCATTGATGGGAACACCGCTGTCCTTTCTCTGAAGCCAGATTTCGTGCTCCTTTTCACCTGCAGTATAAATTCTGTCCTCACCAGGAGCCTTCTTTGAAGCTCTTACACCACGGATGATGTCGCCTGCCTTCTTTCTTGCAATCTCTTCACCGAGGAAGTGGTCGGTGTCGATAGCAATGAAGAAGTGACCGAGCTGATAGGGACGGATGTTGCCTTCTGCGTCCTTACCGTCGAGATCCTTACCGTAAGCACCGTCCTGAAGGATTGATGAAAGGAATTCAACGAACATAGCAAAGCCGTAGCCCTTGTAGCCGCCGAGTGCTTCGCCGATACCGCCGAGAGTTGTGAGGGCTGCTGTGCCCTGACGGATTTTCTTGAGAGCAACGCCTGCATCACCTTCAACGGGGTTACCGTCGATGTCGATTACAGTACCGGGATGAATTTCTTCACCGATTCTCTCATAATATTCAACCTTACCGTTCTGTGTGATTGATGTTGCACAGTCGAAGTTGAAGTCAAAGTCCTCATCGGTGGGAACACCGAGTGTGAAGGGGTTTGTACCGAACATACCCTCAACGCCGAAGGTAGGAGCAACTGAAGGACGTGCGTTTGTACCGGTCATACCGATGCAGCCTGCCTTTGCAGCCATTGTGGTGTAGTAGCCTGCGATACCGTAGTGAGTTGAGTTACGAACTACTACCATACCCATACCGTACTTCTTTGCCTTTTCGATAGCCATAGTCATAGCCTTGTGGCCGATAACCTGACCCATACCGTGGTGACCGTCAACAACTGCAGTTGTTTCGGTTTCCTTAAGAATTTCAAAGTTTGTCTGTGCAAACTGGATGCCTGCCTTGATTCTGTCGATGTATACGGGCTTGAAACGGTTGCAGCCGTGTGATTCAATACCGCGTCTGTCAGATTCAAGAAGAACGTCAGTTACGATTTCAGCTTCATCAGCAGGAACGCCGTAGCCTACGAATGCATCCTTGATAAAGTCGTGTGTTGTTTTCCAATCGAGTATTACTTTGGGCATTTGTTTTCACTCCTGTTTATTTTTTGTTTTTATTTTTATATTACCGGTTATGCAAATTAATGTTACCGGAACTTTCACAAAAATTATTTACTCTTAAAAGCAGTCTGCTATACCTTTGTCAGTCCCACGGCACGAAGCCCTGACTACTGACTACGGCTTTCAGCCTATGGTCAGCCTTACACCCGAAGGGCGTCCTGACTACTGACTACTCTTACTCTTTCTCTTCCCAGTCCATTGCGCGGGAAACTGCCTTCTTCCAGCCTGCGTAGAGCTTGTTTCTCTCGTCCATATCCATTTCGGGCTCGAAAACTCTGTCAACCTCACGGTTCTCCTGGATATCGTCGAGGCTTTCCCATACGCCTACTGCAAGACCTGCAAGGTAAGCCGCACCGAGAGCCGTTGTTTCAACAGTCTTGGGTCTGTTAACCTTCGTCTGAGCCATATTAGCCTGAATCTGCATCATAATGTTACTTACGGAAGCACCGCCGTCAACGCGAAGCTCGGAGATATCAATACCCGAATCGTCCTTCATAGCCTCAAGAAGGTCTGTCATCTGATATGTAATTGATTCAAGAACCGCTCTTGCGATATGCTTTCTGTTAACGCCTCTTGTAAGACCTACGATACAGCCTCTTGCGTACATATCCCAGTAGGGAGCGCCGAGACCCGTAAAGGCGGGAACAAGGTAGCAGCCGTTTGCATCGGGAACGCTTTCGGCAAGCTCGTCACAGCGTTTGGGACTGTCGATAAGCTGAACCTCGTCGCGAAGCCACTTGATAACTGAGCCTGCGTTGAAGGCTGAGCCCTCAATTGAGTAGGTTGTTTTTCCGCCTACGCTCCATGCAACACCTGTAAGAAGGTTGTTCTTTGACTCAACTCTCTTGTCGCCTGTATTCATAAGAAGGAAGCAGCCTGTGCCGTAGGTATTCTTTGACATACCGGGCTCGAAGCAGGCCTGACCGAAAAGTGCTGAGGGCTGGTCACCGATTGCGCCGCAGATGGGTGTACCCTCGAGCTCCTCAAGACCGATGATGCCGCTTGCAACCCAGCCGTAAACCTTGCTTGAGGGAACGGGTGTGGGAAGGATGCTCATAGGAATACCGAGCTTTTCGCAGAGGTATTCGTCCCACTGGAGCTTGTCAACGTCAAAGAGCATTGTTCTTGAAGCGTTGGAGTAATCCGTTACGTGAGTTCTGCCGCCGGTAAGGTTCCAGATAAGCCAGGTTTCAACCGTACCGAAAAGAAGCTGACCTGCATCTGCAAGAGCCTTTACACCGGGGATGTTATCTATAATCCACTTGATTTTTGTAGCGGAGAAGTATGCGTCAACAATAAGACCGGTATGCTCTGTGATATAATCGCAAAGCTCCTTGTCCTCCTTGATTTTCTCGCACATATCTGCAGTTCTTCTGCACTGCCATACGATTGCGTTGTAGACGGGCTTACCCGTTGCTCTGTCCCAGAGGATTGTTGTCTCTCTCTGGTTGGTGATGCCGATACCCGCAATATCCTTTGCAGAAAAATTGCCGTTACGCAAAACCGTTGTAATAGAATTGAACTGGCTGTAAAGAATATTAAGAGGATCGTGCTCAACCCAGCCTGCCTTGGGATAAATCTGCTCAAATTCATTCTGAGCCTTTGCAATGATATTGCCTTTTTTGTCAAAAACAATTGACCTTGAGCTTGTTGTACCCTGGTCAAGGGCAAGAACTAATTTTTCACCCATTTTCTTCTTTTTTCCTCCTTGTAAAATAGATTATTCTACTCGTATAATTGTACTTTAATTCTCCCCTTTTGTCAACATAATAAACGAACTAATATGAAACGAATTAAAAAATATTATGCTTTTATTCTTGACGATAAGGTTAATATAATGTATTATATATAAAGAAATTTATCAGATACCTGTTTTATTTTTATCATATATCATTATGAAAGGATACGCTCAACCATGGAAAATGTTTTTTCAGGCGAGATACTCAACATCACTCCCTTTAAAAAGGGCTTTGTTTTTGCAACAAAGGACACTGCCCCCGACGGCAGACTCAAGGCTAACTTTTTCGGCTACGATGCCGTGAACGATAAATTCACCCACATAAAAAAGAGCGTTTACCTCAAGGTCAAATTCGGCTACGAATACGAGGAAATTGCAGAGCAGCTCGGCGACTACGTTTCCTGCGATGTGGGTATTCTCAATGACAACCGCATTATGACCGTTTTCCCCAACGGTGAATATAATATTTTCAACACCGACGGCTCTCTCAACGTTTCCTCTCAGCTTACCTATCACGGACTCCCCGTCTGTGATATTGCCGTTGACGGGTCATACATCTGGTGTGCCGTACCCGGTGAAAACGCAATCATCAAGTACTCCCCCCGTGAGGGCAGAATTCTCCTTCGCGTAGGCGGCGGAGACGCTACCGCCTTTGAGGGACCCTGCGCCGTTTCACTTCACAACGGTATGCTCTATATCTGCAATCAGGCATCACGTAAAATCCGCACCCTCAACATTCAGAGCAACTCCGTACGCGATTACAGAGTCTTCAACGAAAAGGTGTACAAGTACATCAATGTTATGGGCAGAGAGTTCGTATGGCTCAAGAGCGGACTTTATATACTTGACTGAGTGGCGAGGGCCAAAGGGCCGAGGGCCGAGTGAAATTGAAAGCATATGAATAATCATAACCACCCGTCAAACGGGTGGTTTGCTCGCCCCTAAAAGGGGCAGTTACCGGCCAGCGCCTAAAGACGCTGGCTTTCACTTTTGTTCAAGCCTATTGCCTTTGCCACTTTTGCCGCCCCTTAAAGGGCGTTTGTA
>JAZOVO010000008.1:0-4559 GCA_045658745.1 Acutalibacteraceae bacterium
TTATATCCGGGTTACTGGGTTCACTTGGATAATTTGGTTTCCTCAACGGTGTTCTCAAACGTTTAATTTCCGTTTCCGTGCTTTCTTTTTTGCTATTCAGTGTAAAAACTACTGTTTCTATATTCCTTAATTGCTCAATATAAATTTTTTCAATTTCACGATTTCTTGTACTCATATTACACCTCAATTTATCTTTTGCTGATCTTTAACACCATTATACCTCGAAAATGTGCTAATGTCAAGAAAAATGCTGAACTTTAACATATTTCATGGGGTGCAATTATGAAAATCTATGATTATAACGGCAGAAAAAATCTTTGCGGTGATAAAATAAGGCAAGCTCGACAGAAACAACGTCTTTCCCAAACCGACCTTGCGGCAAGACTTCAGATCGCAGGAATTATCATTGAACGCGACAGTATAAGCAGAATTGAAGCAGGAACTCGCTTTGTAGCTGATTATGAATTAAAAATACTTGCAAAAGTATTGAATGTTGACATCATTTGGCTTTTAAATGAAGAATCTTAACTATCAAGTAAACAGATTTTCCATAAAAAATAGTGGCTGCCGAAAAGCAACCACTTTTTTTATTTAAGCTTATTAGCCTTCGCTGATAGCACTTACGGGACAACCGTCTGCACAAGCGCCGCAATCGATGCAGCTGTCAGCGTCGATCTCGTACTTGCTGTCGCCTTCTGCGATAGCGCCAACGGGACAACCGTCTGCACATGCGCCGCAGGAGATGCAATCATCACTAATTACGTATGCCATGCCAGTAACTCCCCTTTCTTTATTTTATAGACTCATTTTAACATAAAAACTGAAAATATCAATAGGTTTTTGTAACTTTTTCACTTTTTTATCAATTTTTTATTTCCAGTTTTCTTTTCTCATAGAAAATATATGCACATGGCCGCACAAAACATTAACCATTGTTTTATAAATTTCAGTAAACTGTTTGACTTTATCGACCGTTGATGATAAAATTAGCACAATATGCAGAAGTATGTATTTATTTATCATTTGCGGCAGGTGAAAAGGAATGAAAAAATACAATTGGATGAAGGTTGACACCGCATCAATCATGTTTTCGAGCCTCAGCTCAAAAACATGGGGCAGAACCTTCCGTTCGGCCGTTCTTCTTAAGGATGAGGTAAAGCCCGAAATACTGAAAAAAGCAGCGGCAGATATTATGCCACGTTATCCGAGTATGCACACCTGTATAAAAAAAGGCTTTTTCTGGAACTACCAGGAGGGAACGGAGCTTTTGCCCGAAATCAGGGAAGAATTCTCCGCTCAGCTGTTACCCATTACCTTACGTAATGACGGCAGACCTGACTTCCGCCTTGTTTACTACAAAAACAGGCTTGCAATGGAATGTGCTCACTACCTTGGCGACGGTATGGGATCAAACAAATATTTTACGGCTTTGCTTGAAAGATATACGGAGCTTATTTACAATCCCGATGCACCCTACAACCCCACCCCCTTCAATCCCGAGGAAATCACAAACGCCTTCAATGATTATTATCAGCCGGACGGAAGCAAGGATGTTGAAGAGGAATTTAAGGCTTACAGAATAGAGGGCGAAATCGAGCCCGGATTTTTGCAGTTCGTTTTTGCGTTAATGAATGTTGATGAGCTTCACGAAAAAGCAAAAGAAAAGGGACTGACTATAACCGAGTATCTTGCCTGTGCACTCATACTCGGCACACTCCGCCACGCAGAAAAGCCCGTAACCGACCCCGTGATTATAGCAATACCCGTTAATCTGCGAAGGTTTTTCCCTTCCGAAACCGTGCGTAATTTCACTATTCAGAGCCGCATAGACTTTTTCCCCGAAGGAAGAACCGATTGGCAGTTTGACGAAATCTGCGACAAGGTAAAGGGGCAGCTTGAAAAACGCCTTACAGTGCCCGAGCTTCAGAAAATTCTCAACAGTTTCGGCTCTCTTGCAAATAATAAAGTGATACGATTTGTGCCCAATTTTATCAAGCTTCCCGTTGTAAGACTCAGGCAGGAAAAATCTCACGGCAACAACACCACTATCCTTACAAACACAGGAAAAAGTGAGCTCTCCCCCATTCTTGAGAATGAGGTTATACGAGCAGACGGAATTAACGGTGACACAAGTGGTTACGGACTTATTTCAACCTGCTCGGCTCTGAGCTGTAACGGAATTTTCAACCTGTGCTTTTCCACCTGTTCTCACGATATTTCCTGGACAAGGGAATGTGTGAGAATTATAACCGAGCAGGGAATACGGGTAAGAATTGAAAGCACACACGGAAACGGAGAAAAATAATATGAGATGTTTAAAATGTAATGTTGACCTTGCGGAAACTTATACAAGCTGTCCTCTCTGCGGCGAAAAAGCAAGCAACGACGAGCCGCTTCTCAAAGGCTTTACCGTTGCACCATACCCCAAAAATTCGCCCGTCACACCTATGAAAAAAACTGATAAGCCCAAATACGGACTTAACAAGGAAAGAATAAAAGCATTTTTCAATTTATAAAAGTCACGAAGTCCCGAGTTGATTTTTCGGGACTTTATTTTTTCTTTCGCTTTCCACTTGTAAAAATTCTTATTATAATGTATAATGATATGGATTATTGCAAGAAAGAAGGAAAAAGTGTGTTTGAAAGCATAAATGCAACGGCTCAGTTTAAAAATTCAATCACAACTGCCCTTCGTTCAGGCACTCTTTCCCACGCGCTTATACTTGAGGGTAAGTCCGCACGCGACCGCCTTGACGCCGCCGCCGAAATTGCCGCCGCCGTCCTTTGTGAGGGCGAAAGCAAGCCCTGCGGAATATGTACAAAGTGCAGAAAGGTGCAGAACAAGACCCACCCCGATGTTCACTACCTCGAAAAGGATGAAAAAAGCGGGATAATCAAGGTTGATGCAATAAGAGAGCTTAAAAAGCTTGCTCAGGTTTTGCCCAATGACGGCGACAAAAGCGTTTTCATCATTGACGGCGCAGAGCTTATGAATCCTCAGGCACAGAACGCCCTGCTCAAAATTTTCGAAGAGCCTGCAAGGCATCTGCTTTTTATTCTCTGCTGCGGTGCAAAGTCAAGCTTACTTGACACAATCATTTCAAGAGCCACCGCCTACTCCCTCGGCGAGGAAATTGCCGACTCAGAGGAGGATGAAAAGCTGAAAAAAGCAAAGGAGCTTGCCGCTGAGCTTGCAACAAGCTTCGCGGAGGAAAACGAGCTCGGCTTTCTGAAAAGGACTGCCGCATTGCGTAACGACAAGGAGCTTTTCCGCACGGTGCTGACACAGCTTAAGCTGATTTTCCGCGACTGCATCATTCTTCAGCACGGCGGTAAGGAGCTTATCTCCTGCTCGGCCGAGGCGGCAAAAAAATTAAGCGTCAGGCTCACGGCTAAAAAAGCAATGGCAATTCTCGGCATCATCACGGAGCTTTACGAAAGCAGTATGATGAACGCCAACCACAACTTAACACTCACCGCTTTTTCCGCAAGGCTTTACAGCGTAAAGGCTCATTAAAGGTAAAACGGTTTACAGGAAAGGATGATATAAATGGCAGAGGTAGTCTCCGTCAGATTTAAAGAGGTAGGTAAAAACTACTATTTTGACCCTCAGGGTAAAGAATACAACAAGGGTGACAAGGTAATTGTCGAAACCGCAAGAGGACTTGAATACGGCAGTGTTACAATCCCCAACCGCACAATCGACGACGAGGAAATCACCGCTCCCCTCAAGCCCGTTATAAGACTTGCTAATCAGAAGGACATTGAGGTTATCGCAGAAAACAAGGAAAAGGAAAAAAGCGCCTTTGACATCTGCAGTAAAAAAATCGAGGAGCATGGCCTTGATATGAAGCTTGTTGATGTTGAATACACCTTTGACCGCAATAAAATCCTCTTTTACTTCACCGCTGACGGCAGAGTTGACTTCCGCGAGCTTGTAAAGGACCTTGCTTCCGTTTTCCGCACAAGGATTGAGCTTCGTCAGATAGGTGTAAGAGACGAGAGCAAAAAGGTCGGCGGTCTCGGCATCTGCGGCAGACCCTTCTGCTGTAACACCTTCCTCGGTGGCTTCCAGCCCGTTTCAATCAAAATGGCAAAGGAGCAGAATCTCTCCTTAAGTCCCGTTAAAATCAGCGGCACCTGCGGCAGACTTATGTGCTGCCTCAAATATGAGCAGGAGGCCTACGAGCACCTTTTAAGAGTTACGCCAAAGCACGGTGCCATTGTTGAAACAAAGGACGGCAAGGGTACTGTTGTTGACAACAACCTGCTCACAGGTATGCTCAAGGTTTCACTTGATAAGAATCCCGACGGTGCTCCCGTCCTCGTTCACAGAAAGGATGTAAAGATTATCAAGGATTCTCACATTAAGGTTGACAAGAAAGAGCTTGAAGCACTTAAGGGCATTGAGTAAATGCAAAATGCAAAGTGCAAAATGCAAAATTGCGCCCGATGCTTCGGATGAAAGGGTAAGTAATTCCCGCAAAATAAAATTTAAAGGCTGTTACGGAAAAGTAACAGCCTTTAATTCTATCCAATATGAATTATATCTTAATCAT
>JAZOVO010000009.1:0-32306 GCA_045658745.1 Acutalibacteraceae bacterium
ATTATTGCACATTGATGTATAATTGTGAAAATTATGCAGTTTTCACTCTGTAATATGCAACAAAGGAGGTAGTTTTATGTATAAACAGAGAATAATGGATATGCACGTTCATTCCGATAATTCTCCCGACGGCATTCATTCACCTATGTATATGTGTGAACAGGCTGTTGATAAGGGACTGCGTGCCATTGCTTTTACAGACCATTGCGAGATTGACAAATTCTTTTCGCATAAGTATAATAGCATGGTTTTCCATTCTTATTTTGAATGCCTTAAAGCCAAAACCTCTTTTGAGGGTGAACTGCTTGTTCTGTTAGGAATCGAAATTGCCCAGCCGCTTTTTGATAAAGCCTTAAGCGACAAAATCATAAGCAACCACAAATATGATATTGTTCTCGGTTCCATTCATACTCCGAAGGGATTTGACTGTGACGTCAAGGAAATCCCCTACGATGAGATTGATGTTTATGAGTTTATGCGCAATTACTTCCGTGAGCTTACAGAGCTTGCCTACTGGGATGGTTGCGATGTGCTTGCACATATAACCTGCCCTATGCGAAGAATTCAGGGAAAATATAATATGGACTTTGATTATTCAAAGATTTCAGCCGCCACCGATGAGCTGCTGAAGGCAATTATCGAAAACAACAAGTCTCTTGAAATCAACACCTCGGGACTTCGTCAGATGATGGCAAGACCTATGCCCGACGAAGAAATAATCCGAAGATATAAGGAGCTCGGCGGAAAAAATATCACTATCGGCTCCGATGCTCATTGTGCCGAGGATGTCGGCAAGGGTGTTTACGAGTGTATGAGCCTCGTCAAAAAGCTTGGATTTGAAAAAATCAAATTTTACACAGGCAGAGAAATGCTTGAAATCAATAACAATGTTTAAATTTTTTAAGGAGATATCCAATGCAAAATCAACAGGAAACAAAATCATTTATCAAAATTGATAAAAAAACCCTTTTAGGTGTCACTCTTCTGCTTACGGTAATTATGGTGCTTGTGGGCGCTCTTACACAGATTGTTACCCCCGGTGCCTACGAGACAGCTGCAGACGGCTCAATTATCAACGGCACATACCGTGAGTTGACTCACGAGGAGGTCGGTTACAGCTTCTGGAGAATCTTCATTTCACCTATTGAAATGTTCATCAACGCTCCCGGTGATGCAATGACAGGCGTTATTATCATTGTTGTGATCACTCTTATCGGCGGTTCCTTCCTTATACTTGACAAAAGCGGCGTTTTAAAATATATGATGTCCGTTATTGTTAAAAAGTTCGAGCATAAAAAATATCTTCTGCTTGCAGTGATGATTTTCGGCTGTATGCTTCTTTCATCCTTCGCGGGTATTCTTGAGGAATCGGTAACACTTGTACCTCTCGCGGTTGCGATTTCAATCTCCCTCGGCTGGGACTCCTTTGTTGGCTTAGGTATAAGCCTTATGTCTGTCACCTTCGGTTACTCCGCTGCTACATTTAACCCCTTCAATGTAGGTATCACTCAGTCAATGGCGGGGCTTCCTATGTTCTCGGGCGTGCTTTTCCGAATTTTTGTTTTTGCGGTAATATACGCGGTTGTTGCGGGCTTCTTCATAGCCTACGCTAAAAAGATTGAAAGGAATCCTAAAAAATCTCTTTGCTACGAGGCTGACCTTGAGCTCAAAAAAAGATTCTTTGACGAGAATGAAATGAAAAAGGTTGAGAATAACCCCAACCTTCCCCGCGCATCAAAGGCCTTTGTATATGCACTTGTTTCAGTTCTTTGTATTACAATTATCTGCCTTATTACAAATATCGTTGTTCAGAATCAGACAATTGCAGGTATTATCGGATATCTCCCTCTTGCTTCGATGGCTATTCTTTTCACCGTAGGCGGAGTAAGAGCGGGTAAAATCAGCGGCTTCAGCAATCAGAAGCTCCGTTCCGTTTTCGGCGAGGGCATCAAAACAATCCTCCCCTGCGCCCCGATGATACTTTCAATCATTGCAATTACATATATCCTCAAAAGAGGTATGATAATCGATACAATTCTTTACCACGTTTACAATCTTATAAGCAATGTCAATCCTTATGTGGCAATTATCATTATCTTCCTTGTTATTTGTGTTTTTGAATTTTTCATCGGCAGTGGCTCTGCTAAGGCGTTTCTTCTTATGCCTATTCTCCTCCCCCTCGTCAATATGATGGGTATCGGAGAGCAGAATCTCATTGTTACCTTCTGCCTGAGTGACGGTATCTGCAATGTTCTTTTCCCGACAAACGCACTTTTAATGATTGCAATCGGTATGATAAATATGTCATACATCAAATACATAAAATGCTCATGGAGGCTCTTTGCAGCCGTTTTCATCGCTACCTTCGGAATTATCCTCTTAGGTACGGCAATAGGCTATTAAAAGTAAATATGACAAAGTTATCCCCGCAGTTAAAAGACTGCGGGGATTGCTTAATTATTTGAGGAGGTATACTCTTGTCTCATACGGTCTTGTGAAGAAGCCATTATGAATCAGCGGATTGCTCTCATAGTTTGAAAGCACAAGCTCTGCCTCGCTCATATTGAAATCAGACGGAGCACGGAATGCCATTTCCTTTTCGCTGAAGGAGCAAAGAACAAGCATCTTCTGACCCTCATATTTTCTTATATAGGCAAAGATGTTTTTTTCGGTTTTGAGCATTTCAAAGGTACCGTACTTGACAATATCGTTTTCCTTGCGGAAGCGGAGAAGCTTTTTGTAATAATTGAGAATGGAGTTTTCGTTTTTCTGTTCAGCCTCGGCGTTGATGAAAATATAGTTGGGGTTGATTTCAAACCAAGGTTCGTCAGCGGTTGTGAAGCCTGCATTTTTACCGTCTGTCCACTGCATAGGAGTTCTTGCATTGTCACGTGAAGCATACATACAGAACTTCATTGTAAGCTTATCGCTGAAGCCAAGCTTTCTGAACAAGGCATATGTATTAAGCGAAGAAACGTCCTTGTAGCGGTCAATTGAGTCAATCTTCGGATTTGTCATACCGATTTCCTGACCCTGATAAATAAAGGGAGTGCCGGACTGACAGATATACATTGTAGCAAGCATTTTACCGCTCTGCTCGCGGTGTTTTTCACTGCCGTAGCGCGAGATGATACGGGGCTGATCGTGGTTTTCAATATAGTTTGCATTCCAGGCAATGCCGTGAAGCTTAGTCTGCCAGTTGTTATAAACCTTTTTAAGCTTTGCAGGGCGGAAAGGTGTAACAATCCAGTTGGTGATGATGTTGTCACAGTTCATATGCTCAAAATGAAACATCATATTAAGAAGCTGACCCTCACCCTCACGGATAAATTCAAGGGCACTTTTAGGAGTCATCATCGGTGCTTCGCCTACAGTGAAGCAATCGTAATCGTTGTAAACCTCTTTGAACTCCTGAAGATACTTTTTAAGGTTGGGACCGTTCTTATAATGCTCAATACCTGTTGCGGTAGGAAGCGGGAAGCCGTTAGGAAGACCGGGCTCCTTTGAAATAAAGGTGATAACATCCTCACGGAAGCCGTCAACGCCCATATCGAGCCAGAATCGGATAATGTCCTTAATTTCCTTGCGTACCTTTGGATTATCCATATTCAGGTCAGGCTGACCCTTTGCAAAAACGTGAAGGTAATATTTATCAATTTCCTTGCAGTATTCCCAAGCCTTACCCTGGAAGGTTGAAAGCCAGTTGTTGGGTTCCTTACCCGGCTTTCTGCCCTTACGCCAGATATAGTAATCGTGATAAGGATTATCCTCGCCCTTTTTACTTTCCTTGAACCACTTATGCTCATCCGAGGTATGATTGATTACAAGGTCCATAATTATCTTTAAATCGCGCTTGTGAGCCTCGTCGAGCAACACCTTGAACTGCTCAAGGGTACCGTAATCCTTTGAAATATCACGGTAATCAGCAATGTCATAACCGTAGTCAGCGTTGGGTGACGGAAAAAGAGGTGAAAACCATATAGCGTCAACGCCTAAATCCTTAATATAATCAAGCTTTGAAATAATACCCTCAAGGTCACCTATACCGTCACCGTTGCCGTCGCAGAAGCTTCGGGGCCATATCTGATAGACGGACATTTCCTTGTACCATTTTTTCTCCATAATTATTCTCCTTTTTTAGTAACAAAAGGCTGCCTATTGAAGAATAAACAGCCTTTCTGATTTTAATTTATTTGGTGACTTTTCTTGCTTCTATTTCAGCAACAAGCTCTCTCTGACGCTTTTCTGTAAGTGTATAGAAGAACATGGGAACTGCACAGGCAAACATACTGATTACACCTGAAAGGATAAGCACGTTCCAAAGCATATCGGGCGACTTAACAAAGCCTGTTTCAGCGTCAATACCTGCAATGCTCATTGACATAACGCCGATGAATGCGCCGACAGCCATACCGATTTTGTTGATAAGTGTCTGCATAGCAAAGCAGATACCTTCGCCTCTTTCACCTGTTTTCCATTCAAGGTAGTCAACGGTGTCACCGATCATAGCATAGCTCATAATGTTGTTGACACCCTGAGGAATACCGAGGAGAACAAGACCGATTGCACTTACAACAAGCTTCCAGGGAGCGTCGTAGCCGACAAAGTACATAACAGCCATTACAACGCCGCCGAAAAGGTGAACGAGAATGTATGTCCACTTCTTTGTGAACTTCTTTGTAAGCCAGGGAACGAGAACTGATGCAACAAGACCGCCGGGAATAACGAGAAGTGTGATGATACCGTAAAGACCTTCATTCTTAAGAACGTACTTTGCAAAGTAGAGGCCGCCGGTATAGGAGTAAACCATTCTTGCGCCGCCAAGTACACCTGAAAGAACGATAAGGAGAAGTTCCTTGTTCTTGAAGAGGAGCTTGATGTTGTGCACAAATGAGGGTACGTTTTCGTAATCAGCAGTGATGTGCTCTTTAGTATTCTTAAAACCGTAGAAGAACATGGGCATAGCAGCAACAACAAATACAACAGCACAGATGAAGTAAACCCACTTGAGAGTATCAGCATTTGCCTGAACGCTGTCGTTCATAACAGTACCGATGAATGAATTTGCAGCCTCTTCAATTGAAATTTTCTGATTTTCAACGATGCTTGCAATCTGCTCTGCCTTGTCAGCAAGGATAGCATCCATATCAGCAGCAGTATACTTGAACTTCTTTGTAACTGCATCTGTGATGATAGGAACACCAACAGTAACGATACCTGCACCAACTGTGCAAACAAGACGAACTACTGTAAGGATGTTGCCTCTTACGGTTGTATCATTTGTAAGGCAGGTTGCAAGGCCCCAATAAGGAACGTCAGCAACTGTGTAAAGAACTGACCAGATAACATAAAGAACTGAAATTACAGCAAAAGTCCACATTGTCTTTGCCTGATAAACAGGAAGGAAGCAAAGAATTGTGCTGATACCGATGGGAATAGCCATCCACTTAAGGAAGGGGCGGCATTTACCCCACTTTGTTCTTGTTTTGTCAACAATTGAGCCCATAATGGGGTCATTACAGGCGTCGAATACTCTTGTTGCAAGCATCAGGAAAGCAACAGCAATTGCACCCTCCATAGCGCCTACCTTTACACCTTCAGCACCAAAAAGAAGTGCGTCAGTCATAAATACTGTCAGGTAAGATCCGATGATGGTACAAATAAAGTTCTGTCCGAAGCCTGCTACGCCGTAAGCGATAGCTTCCTTAGGCTGAACGCCCTTACCGGGAGTTGTTCCAAAAAGTTTGTGAAAAAATCCGTTTGATTTCATGGTTTTCCCATATCCTTTCTTATGTAAATCATAACTAAAATGCACAAAATTTTGTGCATTTAACTTTGAAATTATAGCACAATAAAAAAACAAAGGCAAGGGTATTTAAACCAAAATCCCCTGCCTTTGTTCATATTTACATTTTGTTAAAATATTTAGCAAGATATTGACCTGTATAGGATTCTTTTATATTGACAATATCCTCCGGTGCACCTTCTGCAACAATGAAGCCGCCGCCGTCACCGCCCTCGGGTCCGAGGTCAATGATATGGTCGGCACACTTGATTACGTCAAGGTTATGCTCAATAACAACAACACTGTTACCGTTATCTACAAGTGAATGCAGCACATTTATAAGCCTGTGAACATCCGCTGTATGAAGACCCGTTGTAGGCTCATCAAGAATGTAGATCGTTCTGCCCGTTGCGGTTTTGGAAAGCTCCGTTGAAAGCTTGACCCTCTGTGCCTCACCGCCTGAAAGCGTAGTAGCGGGCTGACCGATTTTAATATATCCGAGACCTACATCGTAAAGGGTTTTAAGCTTTTTATAAATCTTTCTGTGATTTTCAAAAAACTGCATTCCCTCCTCAACGGTCATTTCAAGCACATCGTTAATTGATTTACCTCTATATTTGACGGAGAGGGTTTCGCTGTTGTATCTCTTACCCTTGCACACATCACAAGGAACGAATATATCAGCAAGGAAGTGCATTTCGATTTTCACAATACCGTCGCCCTGACAAGCCTCGCAACGACCGCCTTTGACGTTAAAGGAAAATCTGCTTGCAGTAAAGCCCTTGGCCTTTGAGTCAACGGTAGATGCAAAAAGCTCACGGATATCCGTAAACACGCCCGTATATGTGGCGGGATTTGAGCGGGGTGTTCTTCCTATCGGAGACTGATCAATGCTGATAATTTTATCGAGATGCTCAAGACCTTCCATTTTTCTGAACTGACCCGGTATCTTCTTTGAGCCGTTCAGTTCATTACTGAGATATTTATAAAGTATCTCATTTACAAGTGAGGATTTACCCGACCCCGAAACGCCTGTAACACAAACAAGCTTTCCGAGAGGTATCTCAACGTCAACATTTTTAAGGTTATTTTGTCTTGCACCGTAAAGCTTAAGACGTTTACCGTTTCCGTCACGCCGCTTTTCCGGTATAGGTATAGCCTTTTTACCGCTGAGATACTGACCCGTAACTGAATCCTCGCACGCCTTGATTTCGTCGACAGTACCCTGACACACAATATTTCCGCCGTGTACACCTGCTCCCGGTCCGACATCAACAATATAATCTGCCTCGTACATCGTATCCTCATCGTGCTCAACAACTATCAATGTATTGCCTATATCTCGTAAATGCTTGAGAGTGTTTATAAGCCTTGAATTATCTCTCTGGTGAAGTCCGATGCTCGGCTCGTCAAGAATATAAAGCACACCCATAAGTGATGAGCCGATTTGTGTTGCAAGGCGGATGCGCTGACTTTCACCGCCTGAAAGCGAGCCTGACTGTCTTGTAAGAGTAAGATAATTCAGTCCTACGCTTTCAAGAAATGTAAGCCTTTCAATAATCTCCTTGAGAATCAGATTGGCAATTGCTTTTTCACGTTCCGTAAGTCTGTCACCGAGACTCTTTACAAAATCAAGACACTCACTTATAGGAAGTGAGCAGGCCTCATGAATATTTTTACCGCATACAGTTACTGAAAGTGCTTCCTTGCTGAGTCTTGCTCCGCCGCATTCCTTACATTCTGTCGTTGTCATAAGTCCCTCAATTTCACGGCGTGAAAGCTCAGAGGTTGACTCGTTGTATCTGCGCTGAAGATTGTTAACAAGACCTTCAAAATCAGTATAATACACACCGCCGCCGTAAGATGTGGTGCGTTCCATTTTCATTTTTTCGCCGTTTGTTCCGTAGAGCAACGCACTAATTGCCTCGGCTGAAAAATCCTCAATCGGCGTGTCAAGGTCAAAGCCGTATTTCTTACCGAGAGCATCGTAATACATACCCGCAATGGTCGAATTGTCCTTTACATTACCCCAGCCGAAGGCCTTGATAGCGCCCTCGCGGATAGAAAGCTTTCTGTCGGGAATTATCATCGCAGGTGAAATTTCCATAAACACACCGAGACCGGAGCATTTCTTGCAGGAGCCGAAGGGACTGTTAAAGGAAAACATTCTGGGTGTAATTTCACCGAAGCTCACACCGTGCTCGGGACATGCATAATTGAGTGAAAATGTAAGCTCCTCCTTGCCTGCAACATCAACAAGAAGAATACCATCCGTAAGCTTTGTTGCGGTTTCAATAGAATCTGAAAGACGTGATTTAACACCTTCCTTGATAACAAGTCGGTCAACAATTATTTCAATATTATGCTTTTTATTTTTCTCAAGCTTGATTTGTTCGGAAAGGTCATAGACACTTCCGTCAATTCTCACTCTTACAAAGCCAGACTTCCTTGCATTATCAAGCTCCTTGACATATTCACCCTTGCGCCCTCTTACAATCGGTGCGAGTAGCTGAATTTTTGACCCTGCTTCAAGCTCAAGGATTTTATCAACCACCTGATCTACGGTCTGTTGCCTGATTTCACGTCCGCAGACAGTGCAATGCGGAACACCTATCCGTGCATAAAGCAGACGGAAGTAGTCGTAAATTTCGGTAACCGTTCCGACAGTCGAGCGAGGGTTCTTTGAAGTTGTCTTCTGATCAATTGAAATTGCAGGAGAAAGCCCCTCAATATAATCAACGTCAGGCTTTTCCATCTGTCCAAGAAACTGACGGGCGTATGATGAAAGAGATTCAACATACCGACGCTGTCCCTCAGCATAAATAGTATCAAAGGCAAGAGAGGATTTTCCCGAGCCTGAAAGACCTGTAAAAACAACAAGCTTGTCCCTCGGAATTGTAAGGTCAACATTTTTTAAATTGTGTTCCCTTGCTCCTTTTACCACAAGATTTTTATTTGACATTCTGCACCTCATATTACTTAATGCTTGATTTAAGCTTTTCGATTTTGTCGCGTATCAATGCTGCGTGCTCAAACTCGAGAATCTTTGCCGCCTCTTTCATTTCAACAGTAAGCTTTTTAATCATCTTTTCCTTTTCTGAGCGCGGCAACTTTTTAAAGGATTTATCAATATCTGTTGTATTTGTTGAAATTTCGAGTATATCACGTACTTCCTTGACAATTGTTTTAGGAGTAATACCGTTTTCCTCGTTATACCTGTTCTGGATTTTTCTTCTGCGTTCAGTTTCTTTTATAGCGTAATCCATTGACGGAGTAATCTTATCGGCATACATAATTACCTCACCCTGAGCATTTCGCGCCGCACGTCCGATTGTCTGAACGAGTGATGTTTCGGAACGAAGGAAGCCTTCCTTATCGGCGTCGAGAATAGCAACAAGTGATACCTCGGGAAGGTCAAGTCCCTCTCTGAGCAGATTGATGCCTACAAGCACATCAAACTCGCCGAGACGCAAATCACGGATTATTTCCATTCGTTCGATGGTATCAATGTCATAATGCATATAACGTACCCTGATACCGAGATTATCGAGATAATCGGTAAGAGCCTCCGCCATTTTTTTGGTAAGCGTTGTAACAAGCACACGCTCGTTTTTTGCCGTACGGATGTTTATTTCACTGACAAGATCGTCTATCTGCCCCTCTGTGGGTCTGACGCTTACAAGCGGATCGAGCAAACCTGTAGGACGGATAATCTGCTCAACAATCTGCTCACTTTTTTCCTTTTCGAAGGCACCGGGAGTGGCGCTGACGAATATTTTCTGTCCGACTCTGTCATAAAATTCATCAAATTTCAGGGGTCTGTTATCATAAGCAGAGGGCAGACGGAAGCCGAATTCAATCAGACTTTCCTTTCTGGCTCTGTCACCTGCATACATTGCACGAAGCTGAGGCAGCATTACGTGGCTTTCGTCAACAAAAAGGATAAAATCATCGGGAAAGTAGTTAAGCAGAGTGAAGGGTGCTTCTCCTGCAGGTCTTCCCGACATAATCCGCGAATAGTTTTCAATGCCTTTGCAAAAGCCTGTTTCGCGGAGCATTTCCATATCGTACATTGTCCTTTGCTGAATGCGCTGAGCCTCGAGCAGCTTACCCTGCGCCGTGAATTCTTCAACGCGTTCAATCATCTCCGTGCCGATTTCTTCAAGAGCATCCTCAAGCTTATCTCTTGAAATAACATAGTGCGAGGCGGGATAAATCGCCACGTGGGAAACAACGTTTTTTGTCTCACCTGTAAGCGGGTTAATTTCGCAAATACGGTCAATTTCATCACCGAAAAATTCCACGCGGATTGCAGTATCAGAGGTGTAAACGGGGTAAATTTCAACGGTATCCCCTCTCACTCTGAATTTGTTTCGGATAAAGTTGATATCATTGCGCTCATACTGAATTTCAACAAGCTTTTCAATTAGCTCGTCGCGGCTTTTCTCCATACCCGTACGAAGTGAAATAACCATATTACGGTAGTCAATGGGGTTGCCGAGAGTGTAAATGCAGGACACACTTGCAACTATAATTACATCGCGACGCTCGGAAAGCGCCGAGGTTGCGGAATGGCGCAGCTTATCAATTTCGTCATTGATTGCCGAGTCCTTTTCAATATAGGTATCCGTTGTCGGAATATAAGCCTCAGGCTGATAATAATCGTAATAGGAAACAAAGTATTCCACAGCATTCTCCGGGAAGAACTCCTTGAACTCGCTGCAAAGCTGAGCGGCAAGGGTTTTATTATGGGCAAGAACGAGGGCAGGTCTGTTGAGCTTTTCAATGATATTAGCCATTGTGAAGGTTTTTCCCGAGCCGGTTACGCCCATAAGAGACTGCTCCTTGTAGCCTTTTTTTACGCCGTCAACAAGCTTTTCAATAGCCTGCGGCTGATCTCCCGTCGGCTTATAAGATGAGTGCAATACAAATCTGTCCAATGTCTTACCTCCATTCCTATCAGTTATTATTCATTTTAGTATATCACAAACTTTATAAAAAATAAAGACATAGAACTTATTTAAATAAAAAAGCTGCCGGGTTAATCGGCAGCTGATTCTTTTTCAAAAGGGTTATCCAGACCGTAAAAAATATGTACAAATCTGGGACTGTTAGCCATAGAAAAATGATTGTCTTCAGTAAGAATAACGTGATCCTTAACCTTGACCTTCAGGGTTTCCATAAACGGAATAAGAGCTTTTGTGGCGTCTATATCATCCTTTGAGGGCAATGGCATCCCGTGAGGGTGATTATGTGAAATAATAATTGAAGAAGCCTTTGTTTCAAGAACAATCGAAGCAAGCTTACGGTAATCAACTACAGAGGAGTTAATATCACCCTCGCTGAGCATACGGTATGTAATAAGCGAATCCTTTGAATCAAAGCAAAGAATATAAATGCACTCCGTATGAGTTTTGTCAACATAAAGATTCCTCAGAAAAGCAACAACATCCTCAGGCTTTTCGAAAACAGGCTTTTGCTTGAAAAGCTCTTCAGAATAAAACTTATAAAGCGGCAATATCATCTTTATAAGATATGCAGCATTTTCGGTCATATCCTTAAAATCAGCCAGCTCCTGACGGTCAGCCGCAAAAACTGCAGGCAGATTTTTATAGTGCTTTATAAGCCTGTGCGCAAGATCATTCGTGTTCTTATGCGGAATACCGAAAAACAAAAGCATTTCAAGAACCTCGTGAGGCTCCATACCCTTGAAGCCGTTCTCGCTGAACTGCTTCTTAACACGTTGTCTGTGACCTCGGTGGAGATTCTTACTGTCGTTTTTATCCTCAGCCATAAAAATCAGATGGAGATATCAAGTGACATCTTATACATATCAAGGTCAATAGTGTTCTTCATATTGAGAGCCTCGAAAATATCCATATCGAGAATCTTTTCCTTCTGCATTGCAACAACACGGTTACCGATGCCGTCCTTGAGAAGCTGAACTGCATGATAGCCCATCTGGCTTGCTACAATTCTGTCCTTGGCTGTGGGTGAACCGCCGCGCTGAACGTGACCGAGAATGGTTGCTCTTGCTTCAACACCTGTTTCAGCCTGAATTCTCTTTGCCATTTCTTCAACACCGCCGATAGCCTCGGATACGATGATAACAAAGTGAACCTTACCGCTCTTCTGTGTTCTCTTCATTCTTTCGATAACATCTCTCTCGAAATCAAAGGGAACCTCAGGGATGAGAGTTGATGTAGCACCGCAGGCAATACCTGAGGTGAGTGCAAGATAGCCTGCACCTCTGCCCATAACCTCAACAACAGCACAACGGTCGTGTGATTCTGTTGTATCTCTGATTCTGTCAACCATCTGCATAATGGTGTTCATTGATGTGTCATAGCCGATTGTATAGTCACAGCATGCAATATCGTTGTCGATTGTACCGGGAATTGCAACACAGGGAATACCTCTGAGTGAGAGGTCTCTTGCACCTCTGAAGGAGCCGTCGCCGCCGATAACAACAAGACCCTCAATACCGCGCTTCTTACAGGTATTGATAGCATCCTGCATACCCTCTTCGGTCTTGAAGCGTGAGCTTCTTGCAGAATAAAGGATTGTACCGCCTCTGTTGATAATATCTGAAACTGAACGGATGTTCATTTCATACATATCGTCTTCCATAAGGCCGTTATAGCCTCTCTTGATAGCATAAACCTTAATACCGAGCTCGCAGGCAGCTCTTACAACAGCTCTGATAGCTGCATTCATGCCGGGTGCGTCACCGCCGCTTGTAAGTACACCGATAGTCTTAATCATTTCAAAATCCTCCTGGAATTAAATAGAAGCTGTGCTTCTAAATATTTGCAGAATTTTTAACGGTCTTCTGCATATAAACCTAATTTAAACATTTGATGTTATTATACACTATAATATGCAAAAGTCAAGGATTTGTTAGTAATTTGAAGGTTTTATAACATAACAAAAAAGCACTTTACATATCTTTTACAAGTAAAGTGCTTTCAATTGTTAATTTAAATTACGGACGAAGACCCATACCGCCTTCAAGAGTAAGTGTTTCACCGTTCATATACTTGAAGTCAGGTGAAGCAAGCTGAACGCAGACTCTGCCGATTTCAAGCTCGGAATCGCCGTAATGACCTGCGGGAGGCATTTTTACATTTGCCTTGAAGGCATCGGGATAAGCCATCTGGAACTGTTCAAGCTGAGCAGTCCAGGCAAGAGGACAAACAACGTTTGTATTGATGCCATCCTTAGCCCATTCAGTAGCGGCAACACGTGAAAGGCCGCGGATTGCTTCCTTTGCTGCAGCATATGAGCACTGACCGTAGTTACCGAAAAGACCTGCGCCTGAAGCAAAGTTAATAATTGCACCCTGTGTTTCCTTGAGATAAGGATAGCACGCCTTCATATAATAGAAGGTTGCATAAAGACCCGAATACATTGCAAGATTAAACTGCTCTGTTGTGTGATCCTGAATTGTAACACCCGAGGCAGAAGCCTGTGCATTATTGATAAGAACGTCAATTCTGCCGAATTCAGCCATAGCTTTTTCAGCAACACCCCTGGCGATGCTTTCATTGTCAGCACCCTCGGAAATGTCAGCCTGAAGTGCAAGAACCTTAATACCGTAAAGCCTTTCGAGCTCTTCCTTTGCTTTTTCAAGCTTTGACACATTACGTCCTGTTATAACAAGGTTCGCACCCTCCTTTGCATATGCGGTTGCAATGCCGTAACCGATTGAGCCGCATCTTCCGTCAGAAAGAGCCGCAAAGCCTGCGCCTGTGATTATGGCTGTTTTACCCTTTAAAAAACTCATTTAAGTTTCCTTCTTTCATATTTATTTTCGATAATATGATATCACAGATGAAATTAAAATACAACCGTAACAGCCTAATTTCATCTCAGAATTCTACAAATATATAAGAAATCCCGTTAAAAATAACGGGATTTCTGGTGCGGGTAACAGGGGTCGAACCTGCACGCATTGCTGCACAAGAACCTAAATCTTGCGTGTATGCCAATTTCACCATACCCGCTTAATGATTAGCATTATAACATAAATAATACAAAAGTCAAGGCGGAATATGCCCTCGCAATGCTATATTTCCGACAGATAAGCCATATAATTTAACACTTTTATTCGGAGTTGATTTTATGATTATTCGCCTCGGAAGGTTTGAAGCAACAATTCTTTGTGCTTTGATGATATTCGTTTCATTCATCGCAGCAGTAGCCTATGAAACCAAAAGCACAGCCGCGGTAACGCATACACAGACCTTTTGTCTTCCTGTTATTATGTATCATCACATAACCGAAAATGAAAGCAAAACAGGAAAATACACCGTGCTGACCCGTGAATTCGAGAATGATCTTAAGCTTATAAAATCAAAAGGCTACACTGCGGTGACAGTAAATGAGCTTATTGCTTTTGTTAAGCACGGTAAGGCTTTGCCTGACAAGCCGATAATGCTTACATTTGATGACGGATTTGAAAGCTTTTACGCACTGGCCTTTCCGCTGCTGCAAAGATATAACCTCAAGGCTGTTGTTTCAGTGATCGGTAGCGTTACGGAAAGATATTCGACTATCGATGACCATAATATTAATTATTCCAACCTTAATTTTGACGAAATCTCCGAGCTTGATAAAAGCGGAATTGTTGAAATTCAGAATCACAGCTATGATATGCACAGCAACTCAGCAAAAAGCCGCAAGGGAATGAGCAAGCTGATGAATGAAAGTAACGCGGAATACTCAAAAGCTTTAGAAGCGGATCTAATGGCAGCGCAAAGAGTTTTATGGGATAATTGCAGGATAAAGCCTACCGCAGTTGCTTACCCTTACGGAGCTTACAGTAAGCAAACTCTCACAATTGTAAAGAACTGCGGCTTTGAATGCACAATGCTTTGCGAGGAAAAAATGAACGTCATTACACAAGGTGACAGTGAATGCCTTTACGGTCTGGGACGCTATAACAGAGAAAGCGGCGTTTCCTCAGAGAAATTTTTCAAAAATATACTTACAGGTTAATACTCAAGTGCCGCTTTTAAGGCGTTGAGATTACGGTTCATAAGTGAAATATAGGTTTCTCCGCCTTCAAGATCAGCAGCAGAAATAACGTGACAGGAATAGAGGGTGTCTACCCTTGCACCTGTTTCCTCGCTGATTGAGGCGGCAACAGTACCGTTACTCAAGTCAACCTTGAAAACAACGGGGATTTTATCCTTTTTAATTGTGTTATTGATGTTTGCAATTGTAACAGGATTAACCTCAACCTGAGCCGAGCATCCCGGAAAAGCAGCAACATAATCAATACTGTATTCAAGCATAAGATATCGAAGCGGAAAACGGTCACCGATTACAACGTATTTATCCCCTGCCGACTCACCGAGGCGTCTGAAATTACTGTCAAGGGTGTCAAGCTCCATAAGATAGCTTTGCTCATTAGCACGGTAAAACGCTTCATTTTCTGCATCTGCTTCACAGATTGCATCACATATCGCGTTAACAATATACTTTGCATTTACAGGTGAGGTCCACACGTGCTCATCGTATTCGCCGTGCTCGGCGTGTGCTTCCTCCTCGTCTTCACCGTTATGCTCATGGCCGTGCTCTTCAAGGTGAGTAACCTCCATCATACGGACAACGGTTGTTTTGCTTTCGGCGCCTTCGAGTATGCGCTCCGCCCACTGCTCAGATTCACCGCCACCGCAAACGAAAACATCGCTTTCCTTTATAGCTACAATATCGGCAGGTGTCGGTTCATAGGTATGACTTTCCTCTCCGGGTGAAAGAAGCATAATAACGTCACCCTTGTCCGATACAAGCTGCTTTGCAAAATCATAAGAGGCAAAGCCGGTTGTTATTATAGTCAGCTTTTCTTTTTTGTTGTGCTCCACACCTGAAAAAACGGATGTAAAGCAGAAAAGAAACGTAAAAGCAACAACCGCAGCAGTAATTAGCGTTACTTTCATTGCTCTGCTTTTTAAAGTGGTGTTGATTTTTGAAATCAGCATAAAAAGAAGCAGAACACAGATATTAACACAAACAACACTTGCACCTGTTGGTGCTTCATACTTAACAGAAAGAGCAAGACCGGTAACAAAGCACAGCACAGATACAACGGTGCTTGATACTATAACGCTTCTGAAGCTTTTACAAAGCCTCATTGAGGTGACAGCAGGAAAAATTATAAGTGATGATATAAGAAGAGCGCCCATCATTCGCATACCTATTACAATAGTCACGGCAGTAAGACCTGCGATAAGCATATTATAAACGGAAACCCTCGTACCCGTAGCACGGGCAAAGCTTTCGTCAAAGGTAACGGCGAATATTTCATTATAGAAGAGCACGAAAAGTGCAATTATAACAACGGAAACAATTGCAGTAATAACAACATCATCACCGCTCATTGTAAGAATACTGCCGAACATATAATTATATATGTCAACGTTCATTCCTGTTGTCATTGAGGTTACCATTATACCGACCGCAAGGGCACCCGTGGAAATAAGCGCTAATGCGGCATCACCTTTTATTTTACCCTTTTCGTTCATCCTCAAAAGCAGAAAGGCGGCAACAAGTACAATCGGCAAAGCAAAATAAAGCGGTGCTACATTGGACACACAAGCAATCGCCATTGCGCCGAAGCCAACGTGAGAAAGACCGTCGCCGATCATTGAAAAACGCTTCAGTACAAGACTGACGCCAAGAAGTGCGCAGCAAAGTGAAACAAGCACACCTACAATAAGTGCCCTTGTGAGAAAGCTTTGGCTTAAAAGAAGATTAAACACATCAGTCATTTTCGGCACCTCCCGAAAAGCTTTTATAAATATCACTTTCAAGATACGCATCCGTTGTGCCGAAAAACTCTTTATTTCTGCTCAGATGAAGGATATGACTTGCATTTTTCAAGGCGGAATGTAAATCGTGAGAAACCATAATAACGGTAATGCCGTAATCCCTATTGATTGAACGTATAAGTGAATAGAACTCCCCTGTCGCCACGGGGTCAAGTCCCGTAACAGGCTCGTCAAGTAAAAGGAGCTTTTTTGTTGCACAGAGGGCACGGGCAAGCAGAACTCTCTGCTGCTGACCGCCTGAAAGCTCGCGGAAGCACTTTTTTTCAAGGGAAAGAATATCCAGCTTTTTCATATTTTCATATGCAAGAGCCTTGTGTTTTTTTGTGTAGAATATGCTCTTTTTGTCAGCAGCACATCCCGAAATAACCACCTCAAAAACCGAGGCGGGGAAATCCTTCTGTGAGGTTGTCTGCTGAGGAAGATAACCGATTTCTCCTTTTTTCAGACCTTCACCGAAATGCAGATGTCCCGATGAGGTTTCCTTAAGCCCGAGCATAGCTTTTACAAGGGTGCTCTTACCGCTTCCGTTTTCACCTACTATGCAGAGGTAATCCCCAGCTTCTACGGTGAAGGAAAGGTCGGTAATTACCTTATTGTTTTCATAGCTGAGGCATATATTTTTACAACTTATAAGTGACATTGCTTTTCTCCTTGAATAATCATCGGCAGCTTCCGCAGATTCCCATAATTTCAGTGTGGGAATTGCTTACCGCAAAATCGTGATGCTGTGAAATATGCTCTGCTACAGTTTTCATAAAATCACAGCTCAGATGCTCATACTTACCGCATTTGATGCATCTTAAGTGCATATGCTCCTCACAGTGCAGACTTGAATCCACATACTGATATAAATAGCTTTTTGTGTTCTGTGAGTTGAATTTTTTCAATACGCCGTCAGCAACGAGCTTTTCAAGCTGACGGTAAACTGTTGTTTTTCCGACAGGTGTCCCCTTTTGCAAAAGAAGATATGTAATTTCATCACAAGAAAGCTGTTTTTGGGCATTATCTTTCACAAGCTCAAGGACAAGCTTTTTTTGTTTTGTGTTATATGTTGAGGCAGACATATTATCCCTCCGATTTGAAAATGAATTTCATTTTCAAATTATAACCCTGATATTTTTTTTGTCAAGTAAAATGGGATTAAATAATTGAAAAATAATAATTCTTATGATATTATGTAAAAAAATAAAACAGGAGGAAAATATTATGAATTTTCTTACAGCTACAACTGCAGCAGCAGAAACTGTATTCGATCTCGTCACACCGGGCAATATTTTACTTGACGAAAACGGACAGTTTGTTGATCCCTCACAGGCTATCGGCAATGTTGCATCCTGGTGGGAAAAGCTTGACTTAGTCAACAAAATCATTGATAAAATTCCCTCAATCATCATTGCGGTTGTTATGGTTTTTGTCGGAATATTGCTTTCGCGCATTGTTTCAAAGCTTCTTGTAAAGGCGCTCAAATCAAGAAATGTCGACCCTTCGGTATACAACTTTATAAGGCGCTTTGTTTCAGTTGCAATTAAGGCCGCATTTATTCTTTCTGCTCTCTCAATGTTCTTTAACATCGGTTCGCTTGTAACCGCCCTCGGTGCCGCAGGCGTTGCCGCCAGCCTCGGTCTTCAGGACAGCGTCGCACAGTTTGCAAGCGGTATTCAGATACTTCTCAACCATCCGTTCAAGAACGGCGATTTTGTTGAGGTTAACGGAATTCAGGGCAATGTTTCCGATATCCGCTTTATGAATACGGTTATAACGACCGCCGACAACAAGCGTATTATTGTGCCCAACTCACACATCACAACAAACCACATCGTTAACTATTCAGCCGAAAACATCAGAAGAGTTGACCTTACCTACTCAATCGGATATGCAGACGATATGGCTAAGGCGAAAAATGTTATCAGAAACGTTGCGGAATGTAATGACCTTATTCTTAAGGATCCTGAGGTTCAGGTTTATGTCGGCTCTCACGAATCAAGCAGTATCAACCTTGTTGCAAGAATCTGGTGTAAGGGTACTGATTATTGGGAGGTATATTATCAGATGCAGGAGCAGGTTAAGCTCGCTTTTGACGAAAACGGTATTTCTATTCCCTTCAATCAGCTCGACGTACATATCAGAAACGAAAAATAAAGGATTTACATAATGACTAATTTATTATTAAAGGCTTTTATCAAAAACAGCGAAAACACTAAAGACCCTGATGTAAGGGAAAAATACGGCTTGCTCGGCAGCATTGTCGGTATTATCGTAAACATTATTTTATCAGCAGGAAAATATGCAATCGGTGTTATCAGCAACAGTGTTTCAATTACGGCTGATGCTATCAACAATCTCGCCGATGCCGCTTCGTGTATTGTTACGCTCGTTTCCTTCAAGCTTGCCGCACGCAAGCCCGATAAGGAGCATCCCTTCGGTCACGGCAGAATTGAATATATCGCTGCCCTTGCCGTCGGCTTTCTTGTTGAGCTTATGGGCTATGAGCTGATCAAATCATCAATCGACAAAATAAGAAACCCTCAGGAGATTGTATTTTCAATCCCCGCAGTTGCCGTTCTTTCAATTTCTATTCTCGGCAAGGTATGGCTTTTCCTTTTCAACAGAAAGCTGGGCAAAAAAATTCAGTCTCCCGCTATGCTTGCGGTTGCAAAGGACAGCCTCAGCGACACAACGGCAACCTTTGTTGCGGCGGTTTCTCTTATCTGCTCCCTGTTTACCGATATTCCCCTTGACGGTTATATGGGTATAATTGTTTCCGGCTTCATCCTTATGTCAGGCTTCGGTATACTCAAGGAATCAGTCGGCATTCTTCTCGGTGCTCCGCCCGAAAAAGAAGACGTGGACAAGCTTGTTGACTATATTATGAGTCACGAGGAAATTATAGGTGTACACGACCTTGTTGTTCACTCCTACGGCGCCTCAAGGACCTTCGCTTCAATTCACGCTGAAATTTCTGCTGACGAAAACATTCTCAAGGCTCACGATACCATTGATAACATTGAGCAGCAGGTAAAAAGCCGCTTCGGAATCGAGCTTGTTATTCATATGGATCCCGTTGAAACAAACAACGAAAAGGTAAACGGTCTTAAGCAGGATTTTGTTAAAATCATCAAAAGCATTGATGAAGATCTCTCACTTCACGATTTCAGAGTTGTCGACGGACCTACACACACAAACCTTGTTTTTGATGTTGTTATCCCTCACGGTTTTGAAATGGAAACCAAAAAGCTTAAAAGGCTCGTCAATGAAAAGGCCTGTGAGCTCAACGGCAGATACCGTTGTGTTATAACCGTTGATAACAGCTACGTTTAATAGATAATGTAATATAAAAGTCAAACTGCACAAAATATTGTGTAAAACTTTAATTTAATTCTATGCTTTAATTATCATAAAGCTCTTGAAAAAAATTGTTGAAATAAGTAAAATAATAATATATTTTAAAGTAAAAAAATTGGGGGTACATTTTTATGCAGTCACTTACAGAGTATCTTGACACAATTCCTCAGGGACGCCTCGGCATTATCGCAATGAAGGGTTGCGAGGAGCTCGCAAAGAGAGTCAGCGATCAGATTGTTGAATGCCGCGCAAAGTTTGAGTCAGAAAACGAGTCAAATCTTCACCTTAAGGGATACCACAGAGATTCTTATATCATTTCCGCAACCTTCCCGAGATTTTCCACCGGTGAGGGTAAGGCAGTTATCAACGAATCAATCCGCGGTTATGACCTTTTCATCATCACCGATTGCTTCAACTACAACGTTAAGTACAAGATGTACGACCTCAAGGATGCTAACGGCGAGCCCCTTATGGTTCCTATGAGTCCTGATGACCACTTTGCCGACCTTAAGAGAGTTATCTCCGCTTGCGCAGGTAAGGCAAAGAGAATCACCGTAATTATGCCTATGCTCTATGAGGGCAGACAGCACAGAAGAACAGCACGTGAATCACTTGACTGTGCTCTCGCACTTCAGGAGCTTGAAAATATGGGCGTAAGCAACATCATCACCTTTGATGCTCACGACCCCAGAGTTCAGAACTCTATCAGAATCGGCTTTGAAAGTGTTTCCCCCACCTATCAGATGATTAAGGCTATCGCAAAGAGCCTCAACAATGATATCAAGTTCTCACCCGAAACAACTATGATGATTTCTCCCGACGAGGGCGGTATGGGCAGATGCGTTTACTATTCACAGGTGCTCGGCGTTCAGCTCGGTATGTTCTACAAGAGAAGAGATTTCTCAAAGATTGTTGACGGCAGAAATCCCATCGTTTCTCACGAGTTCCTTGGTCAGAACGTTGAGGGCAAGGATGTTATCGTTGTTGACGATATGATTTCAAGCGGTGACTCAATGCTTGACGTTTGCCGTCAGCTCAAGAGCCTCAAGGCAAGAAGAATCTTCGTATTCTCCTCCTTCGGTCTTTTCTCATCAGGTCTTGAAAGATTTGACAAAGCATTTGAAGAAGGTATCTTCGACAGAATCTTCACAACCAACCTTATTTATCAGACACCCGCTCTTCTTGAAAAGGAATGGTACTATTCAGTTGATATGTCAAAGTATGTTGCTCTTATCATTGACACACTCAACCACGACAGATCAGTAAGCCCCTTCCTTAATCCCATTCAGAAGATTAACGCTTATATTGAGAAATACAATCTTAAATAAGATTCAATATAAAGATAAAGACGAGAGTTTTAAGCTCTCGTCTTTTATGTTTTTCAGTCTTATTTATTATTCCAATAAACCTTTATTGAAATCAGCACACCTGCAAACGCAACCGCAGCACAACCCATCATTACAAACATATGGCCATCAGTTACATCTATCACCTGATAGGAAATTGAAAACATAGGGACATACGGCAGCATAAAAAACATTATAAGAAATTCGGCAATGTCAGATATAACAGGGAGGCTCCGATCTGATATTTCGCCGAGCGTCGTGCTGATAAGTGTAGAAAGCAACGGGAATAATATGCTGACCATTGAAGATATGTAATATACTCTTTTCCCTGTTCTTACGGAATGCTTGGCAATAATCACACAAAGCACGGCAAATACAAACGGAAAAGCAAGAACGAGCTTTCCGGTAGGATAAAGTTCCGTATCTTCTACAAAAGCAAGTCTGCCCGACATCAGAAGCCCTATAAGCCATATACCGATACCCGATAAGATTCCGAGAAAAATCTGTGTTGATTTTTTACTTTGACTATTCATATAAGCACCACCTTTCAATTCAAATATACTGAAACAGTAATAAAAAGTCAAGCAACATTTTGTTGCTACGGAAAATAAGCTTAACAAAAACACGGTGCAGTAACAAAAACTACACCGTGAAATATAAATGTTTACTGATTATCACTTACCATCTTTTCTTGCTTGACCTTGTGGTCAATAACATGACGGGAAGCGAGCTCTTTTCTGACATCGTCAACACTGATGCCCATCTCAACCATCATTACCATTACGTGATAAGCAAGGTCGGCAATTTCGTAAATTGTCTCCTTCTTGTCATCAGCCTTACCTGCGATGATAACCTCCGTTGACTCCTCTCCTATTTTCTTGAGGATTTTATCAATGCCCTTCTGGAAAAGGTAGGTTGTGTATGAGCCCTCGGGAAGCTTTTCCTTTCTGCCGAGGAGAAGCTCATAAAGTCCGTCCATTGTAAACTGTGAAAGCTCATCACTTTCAAAAACAGGAGCGGTGAAACAGGAGTCCGTACCTGTATGACAGGCAGGACCGTCCTTTTCGACAACCACTACAAGAGCATCCTTGTCACAGTCAGCGGTAATCGAAACGATATGCTGATAATTTCCGCTTGTTTCACCCTTGAGCCAGAGCTCCTGGCGGGAACGGCTGAAGAAGCAGGTAAGCTTCTTTTCCATGGAAATTTCAAGGCTCTCTCTGTTCATATAAGCAAGAGTAAGCACCTTACCCGTAAGTGAATCAACCACAATTGCAGGGATAAGTCCCTTTTCATCAAATTTAAGCTCGTTAATATTTATCATTTTATAACCTCACAGTAATTCCCTTTTTATTAAGCTCCGACTTAAGGTCTTTTATAGCAACCTCACCGAAATGAAAAATTGAAGCCGCAAGACCTGCCGAAACCGTAGGCACTTCATTGAAAAGTGTTGTAAAATCATCAATGCATCCCGCACCGCCTGAAGCGATTACAGGTACCTTTACGGCATCACAGACCGCTTTAAGCATTTCAAGGTCAAAGCCTTTTTTTACACCGTCGGTGTCAATTGAGTTTACAACAACCTCTCCTGCGCCCATACCGACACAACGCTTTATCCATTCAATCGCATCCATACCTGTGTTCTCTCTGCCACCCTTGGCAAACACACGGAAAACGCCGTCAACACGCTTAATGTCAGCAGAAAGAACAACACATTGGTCACCGTAACGCTTTGCCGCCTGCTCAATAAGGGCAGGATTTTTTATTGCACCTGAATTGACACTCACCTTATCCGCTCCGCAGCCGAGCACCCTTTCGAAATCGTCAAGAGTGTTTATTCCACCGCCGACAGTAAGAGGAATGAAAATTTTCGATGCAACCTCTGTAAGAATATCAGTAAAAAGCTTACGCTCCTCAAAGGAAGCGGTGATATCATAAAACACCAGCTCGTCAGCACCGTTGCTGCTGTAGTATTCTGCGAGACTGACTGGCGACGAAACATCGCTGAGTCCCTCAAAATTAACGCCCTTTACAACTCTGCCGTTTTTAACATCAAGGCAGGGAATAATTCTTTTGGTGATCATTCTGCCACCTCCAAAGCTTCGCTGATTTTAATTGCACCTGTATAATAAGCTTTGCCGATAATCGCACCGTAAAGCTTCATTTCAGCAAGAGCTTTTACATCATCGAGGGTTGAAACGCCGCCTGATGCGGTAATGTCAATGCTGAGCTTTTCGGAAAGCTCCTTGTAAAGCTCGCGGTTTGTGCCCTTCATTGCGCCGTCCTTAGAAATATCGGTGCAAATAATTGTTTTAACCCCGATATCCTGCATTTTTTTGCAGAATTCAAAGCCGTCATATTCTGACTTTTCAGTCCAGCCTTTTATTGCAACAAAGCCGTCCTTCATATCAACACCGACAGCAATTTTTTCACCGTACTTTTCAACCGCCGCCTTCAAAAGCGCTTCATCCTTAACCGCCGCAGTACCCAAAATAACACGGTCAACACCCGCATCAAGATATACTTCAACGGTTTCCATATTACGTACTCCCCCGCCGATTTCAATGAATAAGCTGCAGAAGCTTCGTATTTTCTTTACAGTCTCAATGTTAGGTGTTGTTCCGTCCTTTGCACCTTCAAGGTCAACAAGGTGAAGAAACTTTGCACCGCTTTTTTCAAAGTCAGCGGCAATTTCTTCGGGATGCTCACTGTAAACTGTCATCTGATCATAGTCACCCTTGAAAAGACGGACTGCACAACCTTTAACAAGATCAATGGCAGGAAAAATATTCATTCTGACCCCCCATTTCACAAAAAGCTTTTAAAATTTTAAGTCCCACATCACCGCTTTTTTCAGGATGAAACTGACATCCGAAAATATTCTCTTTTTCAACGCAGGCGGTAATTTCAGCACCGTATTCAGCCGTTGCCGTTACACTTTCGTCACAGTCGCAAGCATAATAGGAATGAACAAAATATACGCAGTCACCCTCGTTTATGTATTTAAACAGCGGGCTGTTCTTTTTAGGATTGAGCGCATTCCAGCCGATATGAGGTATATTGAGCTCTGCAGGAATACGTCCGTCCATACCTACGACACTGCCCTTAAGCAGACCGAGACCGTCATATTCACCGTATTCATAGCTTTTTTCAAAAAGCATCTGCATACCGAGACAGATACCCATAAGAGGCTTGCCTTTGTTTGCCTGTTCAATTACAACCTCGGCAAGACCCGATGAAAAGAGCTTGTCCGCCGCATCTCTGAATGCACCGACGCCGGGAAGAATAAGCTTATCAGCCTTTTCAATTATATCTTTATCACCTGTAACAATAACATCAGCACCTACCGCCTTTAAGGAGCAGGACAGAGAAAAGAGGTTGCCGACGCCATAGTCAATAATTGCTATCATTATAAAACTCCTTTTGTTGAGGGAATTTCGTCACGGAAGGCTTCATCAACGCTGACAGCCGCCTTGAGTGAGCGGGCAACGGATTTGAATGTGCCTTCAATTATGTGGTGCGAGTTAGAGCCTGCAAGCTGGCGGATATGAAGATTAAGTCCTGCATTATGACAGAAGGCCACGAAGAATTCTTCAACAAGCTCTGTATCAAAATCCCCAACCTTTTGTGTGGGAATATTGAGTGCATAACCGAGGTAAGCTCTGCCTGAAATATCAACTGCGGTCATAATAAGGCTCTCATCCATAGGAAGGATAAAGTTGCCGTAGCGTACTATACCTCTTTTTTCACCCAGTGCCTGATTAAAGGCCTTACCAAGCACTATACCGATATCCTCAACCGTGTGATGATAATCTACGTATGTATCTCCGTCACACTCAACAACAAGATCAAATCTGCCGTGCTTTGCAAAAAGTGTGAGCATATGGTCAAAAAAACCGCAACCTGTTTTGATTATGCTGTTACCCTTACCGTCAAGGTTGAGGCTTAATTTTATATCTGTTTCCGCTGTTTTGCGGCTGATTTCTGCAATTCTCATTTTACTTCCTCCAGAACGGTTTTCACCGTAGAAATAAAGGTTTCCATTTCCTCTCTTGCTCCGATTGTTACTCTGACATAATCCTTGATTTTTTCATCACTGAAATGCCTTACAAGTATACCCCTTGATTTAAGGTTTTCGTAGAGACTCAGACCTTCAACAGTATCACTTTTTGCAAAAACAAAGTTTGCCTTGGAATCAATTACATCAAAGCCGAGTTTTTTAAGTTCTGTAACCGTGTAATTCCTTGTAGCAATAATTTTTTTGCAGTTATCCATATAATAATCATTTTCTTTTATTGCCGCCTCACCCGCAACGAGGGTAAGTCTATTGATATTATAAGGATTGGTGGAATACTTTATCTTATTGAGGTCGCTTATGAGCTCCTTATCACCGAAGGCAAAGCCAAGTCTCGCACCCGCCATTGAACGTGACTTTGAAAACGTCTGCACAACAAGGAGGTTTTTATATTCTTTGATAAGCGGATAAACCGACTCACCGCCGAAATCAACATAAGCCTCGTCAATAAGCACTACATTATCGGGATTCGAGTCAAGTATGCCGATAATATCTGCTTTTGAAATGGTTTTGCCCGTAGGAGCATTGGGATTGGCAATAACAATAAAGCAGTTAAGTCCGTTATAATCATTTGCGTTTACGGAAAAATCCTCGGTTAAAGGAATTTTTACATAGTCAAGACCGTAAAGCTCAGCATAAACCTTGTAAAAGCCATAGCTTATCTCAGGAAAAGCCGCTTTGACACCGTTACCGGCAAATGCCATAAATGAAAAGTTAAGTATATCATCCGAGCCGTTGGAAAGATAAATATTTTCCGTTTCAACACCGTAAAGGTCAGCAATAGCCTTTTTAAGGTGTTTACACTCGGGATCGGAATAAAGGCGTAAATTAGCCGCTTCAAGGGCATTTACTGCATCGAGCACACCCTGAGAGGGCGGATAAGGTGATTCATTTGTATTAAGCTTGATATACTTCATATCCCTTGGCTGTTCACCCGGGGTATAAGCTTCAAGCTTCTGATATTTTTCATTTAAAAATCTGCTCATTTTTAATCCTCAAAACGAACTGTGGCACTTCTTGCGTGAGCCGAAAGTCCTTCCTTTTCAGCAAAGAAGGCAACATCGTCAGCAACCCTTGAAAGAGCCTCTTTCGTGTAATAAGTGTACTGTGTCTTTTTTACAAAATCGTCAACGGAAAGTGGACTTGAGAATCTTGCCGTGCCCGTTGTGGGTAAGGTATGATTCGGGCCTGCAAAATAATCTCCGAGAGCCTCAGGGCAGTAGCGTCCCATAAAGATTGAACCTGCATGCTTTATTTTATCAAGATAATCAAAGGGATTATCCACGCAAAGCTCAAGGTGCTCGGGAGCAATTTCGTTTGCAATATCAATTGCCCTCATAAGGTCATCGCTGACAATGATTTTACCGTTGTTGTCAATAGAAACTCTTGCAATTTCTTCTCTCGGAAGCAAGGGAAGCTGTCTTTCAAGCTCGTCGCTTACTGCCTTTGCAAACTTTTCGCAATCGGTAACAAGAACGGCACTTGCCATTTTATCGTGCTCTGCCTGGGAAAGAAGGTCAGCGGCAACAAACTTCGCATTGCTCTTACCGTCGGCAACAACAAGAATTTCACTCGGACCTGCAATCATATCAATTGAAACTATACCGTATACCTGCTTTTTAGCCTCCGCAACAAAGGCATTACCGGGACCGACAATTTTATCAACCTTAGGAATTGTTTCCGTGCCGTAAGCGAGGGCGGCAATTGCCTGTGCTCCGCCTACCTTGAAGATACGGTCAACGCCTGCTATTTTAGCAGCGGCAAGAATCACGGGATTAACCTTGCCCTCGGCGTTGGGAGGTGTTGTGATGCAGATTTCACCGCAGCCCGCAATTTTAGCGGGGATACTGTCCATAAGAACAGTTGAAGGATAAGCTGCCGTACCACCGGGAACGTAAAGACCCGCCTTTTCAACAGGGATAACCTTCTGACCGATTACAACTCCGTCCTTATCGTTGATAATAAAGCTGTTTCTTACCTGCTTTTCGTGGAAAGCACGGATATTTTCAGCGGCAGATTTAAGAATCTCTATAAATCTCGGCTCAACAGAATTGAACGCCTCTTCAATTTCCTCTTCACTTACCTCAAGAGAGGTAAGCTTAGCCTTGTCAAATTTTTCACAGTATTCATAAAGTGCCTTATCACCGTTTTTTCTCACGTTATATATAATATCCGCAACGATATCCGACACATCGGTAACGGCTGTTCCTCGGGCAAAGATTTCATCATTTGAAACCTCACCGTACTTTAAAATACTTATCATTTTACACACCTACCTGTTCCGAGAGACCAAGTCTGATTTTTTCTATGATTTCATTTTTAAACTGATAGCTTGCCTTGTTTGAAATAAGCCTTGCACTTATAGGAACAATCGTCTCTATGGGCTCAAGATTGTTTTCATAAAGGGTTTTTCCCGTTTCAACTATATCTACTATAACGTCTGAAAGTCCGAGTATGGGAGCAATTTCAATTGAGCCGTTGAGATGAATTATATCAATATCACGGCACTTTTCAGCGTAAAAATGCTCTGCAATGTTAGTAAACTTTGTTGCAACACGGAGAGTTGTATTCACGTTGTCACGAAAATCCTTTTTTGCGGCAACAGCCATACGGCATTTGCCGATGTTAAGGTCGAGAAGCTCGTAAACATCGGGCTCATATTCAAGAAGAATATCCTTGCCTGCAACACCTATATCTGCAGCACCGCGTTCAACATAAATTGCAACATCAGAGGGCTTAACCCAGAAAAACCTTATACCAAGCTCTTCGTTTTCAAAAATAAGCTTGCGGTTTTCCTCGCGGATCGAGGGACAAGGAAAGCCTGCTTTTTCAAACATTGAGTAAACCTTTTCACCGAGTCTTCCCTTAGGAAGAGCAATGTCAAGCATTTCCATTTCAGTTATCCCCCTTCTGTGTAACGTTAAGCACGTGACGGTAGCGCAAATCCTTCGGAATTTCATTGCAGACCCTAACCGTATTACCCGCTGAGGAAAGAGACTCCGCAGTTTTCAGCGTATCAGCTATGTTTCCTGAGTGGAGAAGCACAATGTCAACATCATACTCTTTTTCTTCAAGGTTAAAGCGTTCAAGAGCGTCAAGATAAACCGCAAAACCGATTGCACCCGAGCTTCTTCCCATTTTACGCATCAGCTTGTCATACTGACCGCCTGAAAGAATACTTGAGGGAATACCCTTTATATAGCCCTTGAAAGCTACGCCGCTGTAATAGCTCATATCATTTGTCAGTGAAAAGTCGATTTTAATCTTATTTTCAACGCCGGCATCTACAAGAAATTTTACGAGAAAAGAAAACTCATCAAAGGAAGCCCTCGATTTTTTGGAAATGCAGATTGCAGAAAGACTTTCTACTGCAGCGTTAATTGATATGTAATTTTCGGTAAACACAGAAAGCATCTCCCTGACATTATCGGAAAGATTGTTTTCGTTACAAATTACGTTGATTTCGGCAACACTTTTTCTGCTGACAGCAGAAAGAAGCTTACCGCGGATTGAAGGCTCAATATTGTAATCATCAAAAACAGCCTCGACAATCCCCTCATGTGAGAGCTCAAAAATGTAGTTTTCGCTTATACTTTCAAGACTTCTGACAGCAAGGAGCATAACCTCACATATTTCAAGAAGCCCAACATCACCGATACATTCAAGACCCGTCTGCCGTATTTCCTTATAAGAACGTGAGCTTTTTGAAATACGGTAAACATTTTCATCGTAGTAAAGCTTCTGCACCTGACCGGGAATATCCTTGGAGTTATTTATAATTGATAAGGTAACGTCAGGCTTAAGAGCAAGAAGCCTTCCGTTAGTATCAGTAAAGGAAATAATACCGTCAGAAACAAGAAAATCCTTATTTCTTATGTACAGGGCATATTCCTCAAATTTACTCATTTTATACTGACAATAGCCAAGATTACTGTAAAGCGAACGAAGAATGCATGCGGCCTTTTCATCAGGCTTTAAAATTTTTGATTCAATATTCATTATATTTTCCCCTAAAATCTATTTGCTTTAATACTTTAGCATATTAACACGATAAAGTCAAGCGTTTTTACCTCATAAATGAAAAAAATTCCGACTTTGCAGCCGGAATTTTGCTTTAATATGAATTATGCGTTTGCCTGCCACTCTTCTGCTTTCTTTGCAGCCATTCTCTTAATGTCTTCCTTGGGGTAGATTGACTCTGCGCCGCCGTTTACATAAAGGAAGAACTTGCCGTCAGCAGTCTTGTAAAGGCTTTCCTCGTAGCCTGCGGGATCACCGAACTCACCGCTTGTCTTCTTAAGGATGAGCTCTGAAGCTTCTGTGTCATAAGTAACCTTGCAAATAATCTTTTTCATTATTGTAGTACTCCTTTGAATTAATTTTTATGTTGCTATTATCGCATAAAAGCCGTAAAATTTCAATAGCGGAAAAACATTTTCGGCAACGTGTCGGTTTATCGGATAATAACAAAATATTTTTATACAATATGACTTATATATATGCCGATTCCGATAATTTTATTTTTCACCGTAAGGACAAACCTTCATACAAATCCCGCAAACGGCTCCACGGCCGATATGCTTAAAGTGGTTTTTCATATAATTACTGCATTTTTCGGGATCGAAAATATCCTCCCGCTCACAGTCAGCGGCCCACAATTTACCACTGATCGCGCCACTAGGACAAGCCTTTACACAAGCGTTACAGCTTTCACACGGTGAAACTGGAGCGGCGTTTTCAACCTCAAAAGGACAGCTTGTAAATATTGTTCCCAATCTTACACAAGCGCCGTATTTACTGTGAAGAAACATTGAGCTTTTTCCTACAGTGCCGAGCCCCGATAAGGCTGCGACCTTTTTGTGAGAGTATCTTCCTTTGTAATTCCAGCCGTCCTTGTTTATCGACTGTGAAGCAGCAACGGTAATATATTCATAGCCTCTTTGCTGAAGGAAAAGTCCCGCCTTAAGCAAAAGCGAGTCAATAAAAGCATTTACGCTGCGGTAATGATTGAAATATGTGTGAGTAGGCTCTTCTCCTATTTCATTTACAATAGCCTTAGAAAGAGCTATAACTATACTTACGGCATATTTGCATTCGCCGAAATCACCGTCATCAACACGGCAGAAGCCGACATCACTTGCACCCTGCGCAATCAGATATTCCTTAAGTTCATCCTGTATTCTCATTTTATCATCCCTTGTAGAAGAACATCTTTTTACAAAGCTCAACCTTGCTTTCGTCGCTGTTCATAAACTCAATTCTGCCTAACTGATCCTCGTCTGCAAGAAGGTCAATGCTTTCAAGTAATCTTTTACATTGTCTTGCGGCACCCTTACCGCCTTCAAAAACAAGCACCTCGTCACCTAAGATACGCTGAATCTGTCTGCGGGCAAAGGGAAAATGTGTACAGCCGAGAACAACGGCATCTACCTTGTTACCGTCGTAAGGTCCGAGGATTTTTTCGAGATATTCAATCTCTTCTTTACTGTCGAGGTTTCCGCTTTCAATAAAGCGTACAAGCTCGGGAGCAGGCAACGGAATAAAGGTTGCTTCACCCTCAAAGCGCTCAACAAGTCTGAGATATTTCTGCTCTCTGAGCGTAAGCGGAGTCGCAAGCACAAGAACAATAGGCTGTTCCATAGAAAGTGCCGCAGGCTTCACCGCCGGCTCAAGTCCTACAATCGGATAGCCGGGATATTTTTCACGAAGGCCGGCTGCCGCCGCACTTGTAGCGGTATTGCAGGCAATAACAATTGCCTTTGCACCCATACCCATCAGCATCTCAACGCCGTCAACGGTAAGCTGTCTGATTTCATCGGTAGTTTTAACACCATAGGGTGCATTTGCAGAATCGCCGAAATATATAAAGTTTTCGTTGGGCATCAATCTGTAAAGCTTTCGAAGAACGGTTATACCGCCCATGCCTGAATCTATTACTGCAATGGGGTCAGATTTTTTATTCATATTTTTTTCACCAACCTTATGCTTCTTATTATATCACACTTTTAACAAGAATGTACCGCAGAAACTCAATTTTTTACAGGTTTCTGCGGTTTTTTTACATTTTTAAAATACAAACTTTATGCTCTGTGCCATTTTACGCCCTGAGGTGTATCCTCAAGTACAATACCCTGAGCCTTAAGCTCATCTCTGATGCGGTCAGCCTCTGCCCAGTTCTTGTTCTTACGGGCATCGTTTCTCTGCTGAATAAGAGCCTCTATTTCGTCATCAAGGCTTGATGCAGTCTTACGGTTATAAAGAAGACCAAGAACATCCATAAGCTCATCAAAGATCTTGATTGCATATTCAACGAGAGCCTTTGACTGTACGCCGTCGTTTACATTGGTGTTGATATCCTTAACAAGCTCAAACACTGCGCCGAGAGCCTCACCTGTATTAAGGTCATCCTCCATTGCTTCAATGAACTTATCCTTCTTGCCGTCAATAAGAGCGATGATTTCAGCATCCTTCTCCCCTGCCTCATCCTTAGCATTTTTAAGAGCAAAGTCAAGGTTGTCACGGCAGGTGTAAAGTCTTTCAAGTGAAGCCTTGCACTGTGCAATTGCATCAAAGCTGTAGTTGATGGGGCTTCTGTACTGACAGGAAATCATAAGGTAACGGATGGGCTCATAGCCGTACTGCTCGGCAACATCACGAACGGTAAAGAAGTTACCGAGGGACTTTGACATTTTTACCTTATCAACGGTGATAAAGCCGTTGTGCATCCAGTAATTTGCAAAGGGAGCACCGTTGCAGCACTCGCTCTGCGCGATTTCGTTCTCATGGTGAGGGAAGATAAGATCCTGACCGCCGCAATGGATATCAATGGTTTCACCAAGGAATTTACGTACCATCGCGGAGCATTCAATGTGCCATCCGGGTCTGCCGTGACCCCAGGGTGACTCCCAGTAGGGCTCACCGGG
>JAZOVO010000010.1:0-10488 GCA_045658745.1 Acutalibacteraceae bacterium
CGTTACCGGTGACAACCTTCTTCGTATCTGCGAAAGCCGTCTTGATAACGTAGTTTACACACTCGGCTGGGCTTCTTCAAGAGCTGAAGCAAGACAGCTTGTAACACACGCACACTTTACTGTTAACGGCAAAAAGGTTGACATTCCCTCATACCTTCTCAAGGCCGGCGACATCGTTTCAATCAAAGCAAAGAGCCGCGACAGCGTAAAGATCAAGGCTGTTCTTGAAGCAAACGCATCAAGACCCGTTCCCGCTTGGCTCGATGTTAACCGTGAGAGCCTCGAGGCTAAGGTTGTTGCTCTTCCCGATCGTGAGCAGATCAATGCTCCCGTTGAAGAACACCTTATCGTCGAATTCTATTCTAAGTAATAGACTGATCACGGGATAACCCGTAAACACATCCACAATAGAATAAGGAGGGTTTTGCATGATAGGCATTGAAAAGCCCAGAATCGAAACTGCAGAATTAGCAGCTGACGGTACCTACGGTAAGATTGTAGTTGAACCGTTGGAGCGTGGCTATGGCGTGACACTCGGCAACAGCCTGAGAAGAATTCTTCTCTCATCACTTCCCGGCTACGCAATCACCAGCGTTAAGATTGACGGCGTTCTTCACGAGTTCTCCACCGTTCCCGGTGTGAAGGAGGATGTAACAGAAATCATTCTCAACCTCAAGAACGTAATCCTCAAGATTCACGGTGAAGGCCCCAAGACAGTTTACATTGATGCAAGCGGCGAAGGCGAGGTTCTTGCAGGCGACATCAAGTGTGATTCAGAGGTTGAAATCATCAACCCCGAATATCACATCTGCACCCTTGACAAGGATGCTCACATCAATATGGAACTCACTGTTAACAAGGGTCGTGGATATGTATCGGCTGAGCAGAACAAAAAGCTCATGCAGCCTGTAATCGGTGTAATTGCAATTGACTCAATCTACACTCCGATTCTCAAGGCAAATTATACTATTGACGACATTCGTGTCGGCCAAGAAATTGGCTTTGACAAGCTCACACTTGAAGTGTGGACAAACGGTACAATAACAGCCACAGAAGCTGTTTCACTCGGTGCCAAGTTTCTCAACGAACATCTCGCTTTGTTCGGCGACCTCTCAGGTGAGGCATACGACACAGAGATAATGGTTGATAAGGGCGAAGACGCCAAGGAAAAGGTTCTCGAGATGACTATTGAGGAACTTGATTTGTCGGTACGTTCATTCAACTGCTTGAAGCGTGCAGGCATCAACACTGTTGAAGATCTTACAAACAAGACAGAGGACGATATGATGAAGGTTCGTAACCTTGGTAAGAAGTCCCTTGATGAAGTTATCAACAAGCTTCATTCCTTCGGTCTTGATCTTCGCAGCGAAGACGAATAATTAACATTCTAACAGTAAAGGAGTGATTTCAAATGGCAGGTACCAGAAAGCTCGGCAGAACAAGCGACCACAGAAACGCTATGCTCAGAGGAATGGTAACTTATCTCTTAGAGAAAGGCAGCATTGAAACCACCGTTACAAGGGCTAAGGAAGTTCGTGCAATGACTGAGAAGATGATTACTCTCGGTAAGGTTGACACTCTTCACAACAAGCGTCAGGCTCTTGCATACATCACAAAGGAAGATGTAGTTAAGAAGCTCTTCGACGAAATCAGCCCCAAGTATAAGGACGTAAACGGCGGTTACTGCCGTATCATCAAGACAGGTCCCCGTCGCGGTGACGCTGCTGAGATGTGCATCATTGAGCTCATCTGATGATACTAAGTTAATACTGATTAAAATCCCATCTGCTTAAGCAGGTGGGATTTTTTTAGTGGGGTGGACAAGTAAAGTTTTTTTGATTACTTTTTTTACAAAAAAAGTAATGCCTCGCGGCGAGCGAGAAAACAAATAAATTCAACATTGAACAATGAGATTACAGTTATATCGTTTATTTTATGACCTCGCCGGTCGGGCTTTCTTTTCTTGTAAGAAAAGAAACAAAAGAACTTTACTTTTTTCTTCTAAACTCTTGATATTTCTTTCAAAATTTGAGATAATATACTGAATTATAATCTGTTATTATGCCAATTTGTCAGGAGGATTAAAATGAACGATAATCTTAAGCTCGCAGAGCTTTTATTTCCTAATATAACAAAAACCCCTGCCGATATGGAAGAAATCTTCCCCCCGAGAAACCTCGAGGAAGGCGCAAGAGTAACACGTCTTGCTCCCTCTCCCACAGGCTTCCTTCATTTCGGTAACCTCTTTGCAGGTATGGTTGCTTACAAAACCGCAAAGGTAACTGACGGTATCTTCTTTGTCCGTGTTGAGGATACTGACCAGAAGCGTAAGGTTGAGGGTGCTATCGAGGTAATGCTCAAGGGACTCGAGGCATTCGACGTTGTTGCCGACGAGGGCGTTGTAGGTGAAGAAATTGAAAAGGGTAACTACGGCCCATACTATCAGAGTAAGCGTAAGGATATTTACCACGTTTATGCAAAGCAGCTTGTTTCCGAGGGTCTTGCATATCCCTGCTTCTGCAGTGCAGAGGAGCTTGATGAAATCCGCGCACAGCAGGAAAACGAGCCTCAGAAGGGATATTGGGGTCCCTACGCAAAATGCCGTAATCTCACACTTGCAGATATCGAAAAGAACATTGCCGAGGGTAAGCAGTGGACTCTCCGCTTAAAGTCACCCGGCGATGCTGAAAAGAAATGCTTCTTCGACGATATGATAAAGGGTAAAATTGAAATGCCCGAAAATGTGCAGGATGTTGTTCTTCTCAAGTCCGACGGTATTCCTACATATCACTTTGCACACGCTGTTGATGACCACCTTATGAGAACAACTCACGTTGTCCGCGGTGACGAGTGGATGTCAAGCTGTCCCATTCACCTTCAGCTTTTCAAGTGTCTTGGCTTCAAAACTCCCAAGTACGCCCATGTTGCTCCCATTATGAAGGAGGAAAACGGCGGCAAGCGTAAGCTTTCAAAGCGTAAGGATCCCGAAGCAGCAGTTACCTTCTATGTTGAGCAGGGCTACCCCAAGGAGAGCGTTAACGAGTACATTATGACTCTTATGAACTCTAACTTCGAGGACTGGAGAAAGACCAATAAGGATGCCGATATCGACTCCTTCCCCTTTAATCTCAAGAAGATGAGCGTTTCAGGTGCTCTTTTCGATATGGTTAAGCTTAACGATGTAAGTAAGAATATCATTTCAGTAATGAATGCCAAGAAGGTTTACGATTACACAGTAAACTGGGCAAAGGATTACGACAAGGATCTTTATGAGCTTCTCACAAGGGATGAGAAATTTTCAGTTAACATCCTCAACATTGACCGTGAGGGTCCCAAGCCCCGTAAGGATATTGCCTGCTTCAGCGAGGTTAAGGCTTACATCAGCTACTTCTTTGATGAAATCTACGAGAAGAACTACGAGCTTCCCGAAAACCTTACGAAGGAAATGGCAGCAGAAATTCTTGAGGCTTATCTTAAGGAATATAACGCCGCTGACGACAAGCAGGGCTGGTTTGACCGCATCAAGGCTCTCTGCGAGCCTCTCGGCTACACACCCAACGTCAAGGAGTACAAGAAAAATCCCGAAGCCTTCAAGGGTCACGTAGGTGATGTTTCAACCGTAATCAGAGTTGCCGTAACCGGCAGAAGAAACACTCCCGACCTTTATGCTATTATGAGCCTCCTCGGCGAGGAAAAGGTAAAAGCAAGACTAAACGATGCTCTTGATTTCTACAAGGCATAAGAAAGGAAGAACACAATGGAAGAAATTACAAGCGTTTCCAATTTTATACACGACTTCATTGATGAAGACCTGGAAAAGGGCGTTTACACCCACGTGCAGACCCGTTTCCCGCCCGAGCCTAACGGCTACCTTCATATCGGTCACGCAAAGGCTATTCAGATTGACTTTTCAACCGCTGAAAAGTATGGCGGCACCTGTAATCTCCGCCTTGACGATACCAACCCCTCCAAGGAGGACGTTGAGTATGTTGACGCTATCAAGGAGGACATTCTCTGGCTTGGCTACAAGTGGGACAAGGTGCTTTATGCATCAAGCTACTTTGATTTTATCTACGAATGTGCAATAAAGCTTATCGAAATGGGTAAGGCATATGTATGTGACCTCACCGCTGATGAAATCCGCGAGTACAGAGGCACACTTACAGAGCCCGGCAAAAACAGCCCTTACAGAGAAAGAAGCGTAGAGGAGAATCTCGACCTCTTCAAGCGTATGACTGACGGTGAATTCCCTGACGGTGCAAGAGTGCTTCGTGCAAAAATTGATATGGCATCACCCAACATCAATATGCGTGACCCCGTTATTTACAGAATCGCTCACGTAAGCCACCATCAGACAGGTGACAAGTGGTGTGTGTATCCTATGTATGACTTTGCACATCCCATTTCCGATACAAGAGAGGGTGTAACCCATTCACTCTGCTCCCTTGAATTTGAAAATCACAGACCTCTTTACGACTGGTTCCTTCGCGAGCTCGGCTTTGAGACTCCCTCAAGACAGATTGAGTTTGCAAGACTTAACCTTAACTACTGCCTCACAAGTAAGCGTAAGTGCTTACAGCTTGTTAACGAGGGCATTGTTGACGGTTGGAACGACCCCAGAATGGTTACAATCAGCGGTATGAGAAGAAGAGGCTATCCTGCAGAGGCAATCCGTGATTTCATCAGCCGTGTAGGTGTTTCAAAGGCATTCTCCGTTGTTGATTTCGGTCTTCTTGAGGCCTGCGTAAGAGATAACCTCAACGTGAACGCTCCCCGCTGTATGGCAGTTCTCCGTCCTCTTAAGGTTATTATTGATAACTATCCCGAGGATCTTGTTGAGGAAATCGAGCTTCCCGTAAATCAAGACAGACCTGAAATGGGAACAAGAGTAATCCGTTTCTCAAAGGAAATCTTTGTTGAAAAGGAGGACTTTATGATTGAGCCTCCTAAGAAATACTTCCGTCTCTTCCCCGGCAACGAGGTAAGACTCAGAGGTGCATACTTTGTTAAGTGTGTCGGCTATGACACCGACGAAAACGGCGAGGTAACGGCAGTTCACTGCACCTACGATCCCGAAAGCAAGGGCGGTAACTCACCCGACGGCAGAAAGGTCAAGGGTACACTTCATTGGGTAAGCGCAAAAAATTCAATCCCCTTTGAGGCGAGACTCTACGACAGACTTTTCGTTAACCCCAACCCCTCCGATGAGAGTGCAGGCTCCTTCAAGGATAACCTCAACCCCGATTCACTTACAATCCTTTCAGGCTGCCGCCTTGAGGACGGCGTGAAGGACCTTAAGGCAGGGGATACCTTCCAGTTTATGCGTCAGGGTTACTTCTGCGTGGATACCACCACAACCGAGGACAAGCTTGTGTTCAACAGAACAGTAGCTCTTAATTCGTCATGGAAATAAGGAAAATAAGGAGAAATTAAAATGAAAATAGCATACAGAATTATCACACCGATTCTTTCAATCGGAGCAATCGTAATCGGTATCATGCTTAAGCTTTTCCACTTTGCAATCGGTACTGTTTCAGAGGAGCTCAGCCAGCTTACACAGCTTCTTGAGGCCTTCAAGGTTCAGACAAAGTTCGAGTTTTCCGTTGTTGATATCATTCAGCTTCTTATGGGCGTTGATACCTCAAAGGAGAGCGAGGTTGACGTAATGGCTCTTATTCAGCCCATTCTTCCTCAGCTTATTGCTTTTGTTGTGTTCTTCGTTCTTGCCCTTCTTATGCTTGTTGCAGTCGGTGCAGTTGCCGCCGCAACAAACAAGAGAAAGCTTGTTATGGGTCTTTGCGCAGGCGGTCTTGCTATCTGCTTTATTGCAATCATCATCAGTAACAGCGCATTTGCTAAGATTATGGGCGGTGAAATTGCACTTACCGACGTTGTAAGCGCCTTCTCAGAAAGCGCATGGGCTTCCCTTGCTGCCGCCTTCGTAACAATTTCAACGGCAACACTTTCAGGCGGCTTCTACGGTGTATTCGGAATGTATATTCTTATTATTTTCTGGACAGTTATGGCCGATATGCTTATCAAGAATCCCATTCAGTTCCAGAAGAAGCACAGAAGAAAGAAGCCTCTTAAGAGCCTTTCAGCCGTGTTCAGGAAATAAGCGAAAAGTTCTTTTGGTCACTTTTCTTACAAGAAAAGTGACGGCACGCGCCGAGCGATAAAACAATAAAATTTTAAGGTCACGGTTTACATTTGTTTTCCGTGACCTTTGTTTTTAACAAAAATATTTTAAGACCTCGCCGGTCGGGCATCGTCACCGAAGCGCGTCCTGCGGACGATGAAGCGAGGTGACGATGGCGCAGCGGTCAAAATTTCTGCACCGCTCCAAGGTGCAAAGAAATTTTGGGAACCGCAAGAGGGGGCTTGTAAGAAAGAATCAAAGAGCTTTTCTTGTTATTTTTCAAGCATCTCCACTATCCTGTCCACGCACTCCTCCGCCGTAAGTCCTGTGCAGTCGAGGGTGAAATCGGCGTACCTTCTGTAAAGCGGGAGTCTCTCGTTATAAAGCTCCATTATAGTCGTGCCCTTTTTCATTGCAACACCGCGGGTTTTGATGTTGGAAAGGCGTTTTTCAAGCTCGGTAACATCCACGTCAAGAAAAATTACGTAGCCTTCAGCTTTGAGCTTTGCCATAGCCTCCTCGCCGTAAACAGCGCTGCCGCCCGTGGCAATTACGCAGCTTTTAAAGGTCTCCTGACAGATTATATCGTTTTCAAGCTTCAGAAAGCCCTCTGTGCCCTTTTCTTCAAGAAGCTGACAAAGACTCCTGCCCGTTTTCTTCTGTATGATAAGGTCGGTATCCGTGAAATCACAAAGCAGACTTTTTGCGAGGATAACGCCTATTGTACTCTTTCCCGCTCCGGGCATACCTATAAGGGTGATATTCTTCAAAGTGAATCCCTCCTTTTGTGATTTTTCAGTTGAATAATAACATATAATTGACTTTCTTTCAATAGCTGATGTGTGTGTTGCATCATAAAAAACGCTACATATTGTGCAAAGAAAATTAAAATGCATAAATATAGGTTGATTGCGGTATATTTATGCAATCCGATGAATAAAAAACTATAATTTTTTATAAAAATTCCTTTTTCTCTTGACAACAGGGGGTAAAATGTATTACAATAATACAAATATGAAATTGTTGTGTACTCATTTAAGAGAAGTGCACATATATTTCATCTTAAGAACAAATTTATTCAAAACGGAGGAAAAACACATGAAAAAGTTTTTAGCAGTTCTTCTTGCAGCTCTCATGCTCTTCACACTTGCTGCTTGCGGCGGCAACAATGCTACAGACGGCAACGCTACAGACGGTAACGCTACAGCCGGCAATGCAGATGCAGAGATCATCAAGACAATCACCGCAGGTACAGGCGGCACAACAGGTACATACTACGCTTTCACAACAGCAGTAGGTCAGATTCTTAACACAGATGCTTATACCTTCAACGTAATTTCAACAGGCGGCTCACAGGCTAACATTGAAATGATCGCTGACGGCGAGGCTCAGTTCGCTATCGTTCAGAACGACGTTATGAACTATGCTTACGAAGGCACAAACGGCTTTGCAGCTCCCATTCAGGATTTCTCAGCAGTTGCTTGCATCTACGCTGAGGTTTGCCAGCTCGTTGCTACAAAGTCCTCAGGCATCAAGTCACTTGCTGACCTTAAGGGTAAGACCGTAGCAGTTGGTGACGTTGGTTCAGGCGTTTACTACAATGCAACTCAGATTCTCGAAGCAGCAGGCCTTGACATCGACACAGATATCAAGAAGGTTACAGCTTCCTTCGGTGATTCAGCTCAGCAGCTTAAGGACGGCTCCATCGATGCAGCATTCATCACTGCAGGTGCTCCCACAACAGCTATCACAGACCTTGCAACAACAACAGACGTTGTTCTTGTTGACCTTGGCAAGGATGTTATCGATTCACTTATCGAGAAGTACTCCTTCTATGAGAAGTTCGAAGCAACCGCTGACAACACAAAGTATGACTTTGTTACAGAGACTACAAGCACAGTTGCTATCAAGGCTACCTTCATCGTTGACAATGATATGAGCGACGATCAGGTTTACGAAATCACAAAGAACCTCTGGGAAAAGCAGGCTGACATTGCAGTTGCTCACGCAAAGGGTAACGAAATGGTTAAGGAAAATGCAGTAGCAGCTGTAGGTAAGGTTCCCGTACATCCCGGCGCAGCAAGATATTATCAGGAAATCGGCGTAATGGCATAAGGTTTAAAATATAATATCTTAATAGAAAAATAAATGCTGCATTAACCTGCAGCATTTATTTGGGTTTTATAAAGAATACCAAAAGAAGGAGGAAAGCTCGATGGATGAAGCAAAGGCTTTTGTAGAAGCAGAAGAGGTTGTTGATGCCGACGCGATAATGCAGGAATTCGACCGTGAAAGCAACGTACGTGTTTTCACCGGATGGAGAAAAAAGGTTATCACCGGACTGATGGCGGCCTTCAGCGTTTATATGATTTTTATGGCACTCGTTCTTCAGAATGCCACAAAGCATACCAAACTCACCACATTCATGGCTTTCATTATGTTCATGGGGTATATTATGTTCCCCGCGTACAAGAAGCAGACTAAAAAAATCAATTATGTTCCGTTTTATGATATAATACTCGCCGTTGTCGGCGCAGGCTCGTTCCTTTATTATACAATTTTCCAGGAAGATATCATCTTTATGTCAAGGCGTATAGGCACATTGCAGATTGTAATTGCCCTTATTGCCATATTGCTTATGGTTGAGCTTTGCCGAAGGGCAGTAGGCTTGCCGATTATATTTGTTGTAGGTGCCTTTGTGGCTTATGCGGCAGTCAAGGCCTTCTCCAATAATCCGCAGATTGCTCTGAGAAGCCTTATGTACAGCCTTTTCTACGATGTGGCTAACGGACTTTTCTCAACTCCCGTTTATGTTTGTACAACATTTATTGTACTGTTTATTATTCTTGGTGCCCTTCTTGAAAGAACAGGTATCGGCACATTCTTTGTTGACCTTGCAAACTCTATCGCAGGCTCTTCAATTGGCGGACCTGCAAAGGTTGCAGTTATTTCAAGTGCTCTTGAGGGTATGTACTCAGGCTCATCCGTTGCAAATACTGTTGGTTCAGGCTCAATTACAATCCCCATGATGAAAAAGACAGGCTATAAGCCTGAATTTGCCGCAGCCGTTGAAGCAGCAGCATCAACCGGTGGACAGATTATGCCTCCCATTATGGGTGCCGCAGCCTTCCTTATGGCTGAAATGACAGAAATGCCCTATTCGAAGATTGCCGTAACAGCAATCCTTCCCGCAATTCTTTACTTCATGGGTATTTTCGTAATGATTCACTTTGAAGCAAAGAAGCTCGGACTCAAGGGTCTTCCCAAGGATGCACTTCCCAACTTCTTCAAGCTTATGCTGAAGAACGGTTATCTTCTTCTTCCCATTGTGATGCTTGTTATGGCAATGAACAAGTACAGTGCAGGTATCTCCGCTTGTATCGCAATTATGGGTGCTCTTATTGTTTCACTTGTTCCCCGTGAGCTTAACAAAAAGAACGCGTGGATGCTTGTTTATCCGGCAATTCCCGCAGCAGCATTTGTTGTTCTTCTTTTCGTAAGCAAGGTAAACGTTGCAATCCTTGCAGGTATGCTTATCAGCGTTGTGCTTTCCTTTGTTACTAAGAAGCATACAACTCTTACACCCACAGTAGTTGTTGAGTCCCTTGAAAACGGCGCAAAGAACACAATCGGTGTTGCTGTTGCCTGCGGTATGGCGGGACTTATCTCCGGCGTTGTTACAATGACAGCTCTCGGTCAGTTCCTTATTAACACCCTTGTTCCCATTGCACAGAACAGCACCTTCCTTGCATTGTTCCTTACAATGATTTGCTGTATCATTCTCGGTATGGGTGTTCCCACAACAGCTAACTATGTTATTATGGCAACAATCACGGCTCCTATTCTTATCAAGATGGGCATCCCCGTGCTTGCGGCTCATATGTTCGTGTTCTACTTCGGTATTGTTGCCGATATCACACCGCCCGTTGCCCTTGCGGCTTACGCGGGTGCAGCGATTGCAAAGTGTAACCCGCTCAAGACAGGCGTAAACGCAACAAGACTTGCAATTACGGCATTTATTGTTCCTTACATTTTTGCTTACAGCCCTGAAATGCTCTTTATCGGTGTTGAGCATTGGTACGATGTTGCACTTATCTGTGTGACAGCGGTTATCGGTATTGTCGGCGTTTCGGCAGGTATGGAAGGCTATATGTTTGTAAAGTGTCCCTGGTGGCAGAGAATCCTCCTTCTTGGCGGCGGACTTCTTTGTATTATTCCCGGTATTGCAACCGACGCAGCAGGCTTTGCTTGCATTGCTCTTGTGATTGCCTTGCAGAAGCTTGCCGAAAAGAAGCATCCCGAATTAAAGACTGCTTAAATAATTCAAAGTTCTTTGATTCTTTCTTTCA
>JAZOVO010000011.1:0-24691 GCA_045658745.1 Acutalibacteraceae bacterium
TGCTCGGTATTTAGTACATAAGCTTTGGGTCTGTGCCGATCTAAAAGGAACACTACTTCCCATGATATATTCTTCAAAGTTATTTCTTCATGTTTCCATTTTTCAGGAGAAGGAGTGCTTAAAGTTCCGAATGTAGCTACCGCTAAAAACAAAGCAAGCGGTACAACAACAATTGAAATTTTAAACAATATATAACCTCTGTTTTCTTTTAATCGTTTACGCTGATTTTTTATATAACCGTCACTTTTCGCCGCTTTACGGTAATTTCTCATCTTTTCACCGCCTTTGACAACCTACTTTATGCAATTCATTTTATAACAACCTAATAAAAAAGTCAAATCCGTTTGCCCGAAGGGCAACTAAATCAAGGCGAAGCCTTGGATATCATCAATTCCGCAGGAATTGCATATCATCAGCTTCGTAAGAAGCTGTATATCATCAAGGCGTAAGCCTTGCATATCATCAAGCCGACAGAATACACACCTGAAGGTGTGATGAGATACAACAACGGCGACGCCGTTGTTGATGATATACAGCCCTGTCGGGCTGATGATATACCAAGCCTGTCGGCTTGGATAAAAAAATTTTCGTTCCTAAGAACGAGAATTTTTTGGCAGGGGTGGCAGGATTCGAACCTACGAATGCAACAGTCAAAGTGTTGTGTCTTACCGCTTGACGACACCCCTATATAAAAAATAAATGGGGTGGATAATCGGATTCCAACCCACGACCTCCAGGGCCACAACCTGGCGCTCTAACCAACTGAGCTATATCCACCACCTACTGGCGCGCTTGAAGGGGCTCGAACCCCTGACCTACTGCTTAGAAGGCAGTTGCTCTATCCAACTGAGCTACAAGCGCATATATTAACTTGGAGCGGGTGATGGGAATCGAACCCACACGACCAGCTTGGAAGGCTGGGATTCTACCATTGAACTACACCCGCACATATCTGTGCAACGCTGATTATTATACACAATACGCACTCTCTTGTCAAGGCTTTTTTGAAAAAAACTGCAATATATTTCTTACAAAATTTCAGGTCTGCTCTTATGTGAACAGACCTGACAAATTATATGTGAGAAAGTGAAATTTCGCCGTCCTTAACCTCGGCGGCAATACCCGTCACAACTGAATCGGCATTGTCAATAATAATGGTTGCAACGCCGTCCTCAATCTTCTTGCGGATAAGATTACGCAAATCTCTTGCACCGCGCTGTCCCCCGTGGGAGTTTTCAGCAAGGTGCTTTGCTACCTCGTCAGTCCATCTGAAGCTGATGTCTTTCTCCTTGAGACTGCCCTCAAGCTCCTTTAAAAGAAGCTCAGCAATTCTCTCGTAATCCTCAACGGTAAGAGCGTTGAAGATTGCAATTTCATCAACTCTGCCGATGAACTCGGGACGAAGGAAATCGGAAAGCGCCTTCATAATCTTTTCCCTTGTTGCGTCGCCCTTCTCCTTACCGAAACCGAGAGCGCCGCTCTTACGCTCACTGCCCGCGTTGGAGGTCATAACAATAACGGTGTTTTCAAAATTAACCGTTCTGCCCTGAGCGTCGGTGATTCTGCCCTCGTCAAGAATCTGCAGAAGAATGTTCATTACATCAGGATGAGCCTTTTCGATTTCGTCAAAAAGAATGACGCTGTAGGGCTTTCTTCTTACCTTTTCGGTGAGCTGTCCCGCCTCGTCGTAGCCTACATAGCCCGGAGGTGAACCGATAATACGGGATACACTGTGCTTTTCCATAAACTCGGACATATCAAGTCTGATAAGTGTCTCTGGAGTTGAGAAAAGCTCGGTTGAAATCTGCTTTACAAGCTCAGTTTTACCTACACCCGTAGGACCTACAAAAATGAATGATGCGGGTCTTCTTCTCGGGCTTATCTGCACACGGCTGCGTCTGATTGCGGCAGCGATGGCGGCAATAGCCTCATCCTGACCGATAACCTTACTTTTGAGTGTTGCTTCAAGTGAGCCGAGCTTTTTAAGGTCACTTTCAATAACCTTGCTTGAGGGCACACCCGTCCACAGCTCAATCACCTTTGCAATGTCCTCTTCCGTTACGGCATTGTCGTTTGCCTTGTCTGTAAGTCCTGCAATATCGTTTTCACAAAGAACAATATCACTCTTGAGCTTTGCAATTGCCTCGTAGTCAATGTTCTCCGTTTCGTTCATAAGGTCTTCCTCGTCAAGCTTAAGGTCGGCAAGCTTACGCTCGCTGATTTCAAGATCGCTTATTGCCTTGTTGCGGAGGTTTGCACAGGTGCAAGCCTCGTCAAGCAGGTCAATAGCTTTATCGGGAAGGAAACGGTCTGTGATGTACCTTTCAGAAAGCACAACAGCTTTCTTGACAAGTGCATCGCTGATTGTAACTCTGTGATAAGCTTCATAGTATTTCTTTATACCGAGGAGAATTTCGGTAGCATCCTCAATTGAGGGCTCCTCAATTTTTACGGGCTGGAAGCGTCTTTCGAGAGCCGCATCCTTTTCGATATGCTTTCTGTACTCGGTAAATGTAGTTGCACCGACAACCTGAATTTCACCGCGGGAAAGCGCGGGCTTAAGGATGTTTGCGGCATTCATCGAGCCCTCTGCGTCACCCGTACCCACAAGGTTGTGGATTTCGTCAATAAAGAGGATTATGTTGCCGTTATATTTAACCTCATCAACGAGATTTTTGATTCTGCTTTCAAACTGTCCCCTGAACTGCGTACCCGCAACAAGAGCGGTAAGGTCAAGAAGATGTATCTCTCTGTCGGCAAGCTTTGCGGGAACCTTGCCCTCGGCAATCTTCTGTGCGAGAGCCTCAGCGATAGCGGTTTTACCTACGCCGGGCTCACCGATAAGGCAGGGATTGTTCTTCGAGCGTCTGCAAAGAATCTGCACGACTCGGGAAAGCTCCTTATCTCTGCCGATGATGTTATCAATCTTTCCGTCCCTTGCCTTTGCGGTAAGGTCAGTGCAGTAAAGAGAAAGGAACTTTCTCTTCTTTTCCTTTTCACGTCTTGCCTTTCTGCCCTGCTTTTTCTGCTCGGGCTCGGGCTTTGCATCAGTCTTTGCGGGCTCGGATTTTGCTTCATTTCTTAAAGCAAGTCCGTTCTGCATATCACCGAAAAGTCCCTGCAAAAAAGGCATTGTGGGAGAGCCGCCGGGCTCAAAGCTGTCGTCACCCTCATTTTCGGGGAACATATTGCTGAACTGCTCGCTGATTGAATCAACGTCCTCCTCAGTAATTCCCATCTGCTCCATCATCTGCTTGATAGGTCCGATATTCATCTCCATCGCACAGTTGATGCAAAGCCCCTCGGGAACTGTTTTTCCGTCAACAATTTTTGAAATAAAAATCACTGCCGGACGCTTTTTACATCTTGAGCAAATCATTTTTTTCATAGTTTCGCCTCAAAGCCGAAAAACCGGCTTCCTTTCCTGGGATAATAGATTATTTTGCCTTTGCTGCCTTCTTCTCAGCGAAGTGCTCCTTGAACTGTCTGAAGGTTTCGGGCATATAGCTGAGGAATGCAACAACTGTCATAATTGCTGAAACAACAACGATTGCGCCTGTGATTACTGAAGGAAGCTCAAAGCCGAGCATCTCATTGAATGCGCCTACATCGGGGCCTACTGCGATGATTGCTACCATACCTACATAGAACACACCTGTTGCAAGCTTGCCCCAGATTTCAGCAGCACCGGGACGGATGTTCATAAGAAGCATTACAAGGCCGCCGATAATCATAACTGCCTCCTTGATAAGGAAAACAAGGAAAACCCAGCCGAAGGCATTGATAAGCTTGTCATCAGAGTTTCTGAAGTCAAGAAGAAGCATAATTGCGATTGTAATCTGTGTAAGCTTATCAGCAACGGGGTCAAGCACCTTACCAAGGTCACTTACCTGATTGAAGCGTCTTGCAATCTTACCGTCAAGCATATCGGAAAGACCTGAAAGTGCAAGAACAACAACTGCTGCTACCTTCTGATCATTGTAGAAGAGCACACCGAAAACGGGAATAAGTAAAATTCTGATAACTGAGAGAAGGTTAGGAATTGTCCAACAGCCTTTAAATAAATCTTTCATGTTTAAATCCTCACTTTTTTAAAAATTGATTCCGATAAGAGATGTCATTGTATCTCTTACGGCATTTATTATCATTGAATTTTCAACGCTTCCGACAAGCGCCTCGTTGCCGATGAAGCCGACAACAACGCTAAGGAGCATCGAAATGATAACCACAATAATGAGACCTCTGAAGATACCGAACACGGCACCCATTGTTTTGTTGAAGCCTTTGATAACGGGAAGCTTTTTGATGATTTTGTTAATAACCTTAGAAAATACCTTGACAACAAAAATCATAACAAGGGCAAGGATAACAAAAAGCACAAACTGCACAACTGCCGTTCCGAGAGGAACAACAACGCTGTTCATAAGGCTTTCTACGAGGTTGTCACCGTTAAGGTTTACTCCTGACAGCTTATCCATAAGACTCTGACTGTCAATGCCCATAATCTGAAGAATACCGTTAAGACCCTCGGGAAGCGATGCAAGTGCATTTTCAATCTGCTCAACATAATCAACGGAGCCCGCCTCGCCAAGGCTTTGAGCGAGTGCATTTTCAGCACCCTTATAAACAAAGCCGTCAAACACCGCTTTTGCGGCACTTTCGGATAAAAGCTTTGCAATTACTACGGCAACCAATGATCCGATAAGATCAACAAGGCTCTTAAAAAAGCCTTTAACGGCTGAGCTTATAATTACAACAGCAAAAACTGCAACAAGAATAATATCAACAATATAAGTCATTTAATTCCTCCTTCAAGAAGATTTGAGATGTATTATATCACATTGTTTAAAAATAAACAATATTATAACCTCAATTATTCCTCACCGTAAAACACCTTATTAAGGTAAAGTCCGCAGGGCTTAGCGGTTATGCCCGCACGTACTCTGTCCTTTGATTCAATTATATCAGAGAGTGTGTTTTCAGGAATTTTTCCGCTGTTTATATCAAGAAGTGTGCCGACCATAATCCTCACCATATTATAAAGGAAGCCGTCTCCCTTTACGGTAAAAAGCACAAGGTCTCCCTCACGCCTTACAGAAAAATCGAACACCGTACGCCTTTTGTCCTGCACCTCGGTGCCGCTTGCACAGAAGGCTGAAAAATCGTGATAGCCTATAAACGCCTTCGACTCTCTGTCAAGCTTTTCCGCATCAATGTGAATCGGGTGATGCAAAGCCTTATCCGCGAGAAAAGGATTCCTTACGCGGGAGTTCCACACCTTATAAACATATTCCTTGCCCTTACAGTCAAAGCGGGCGTTGAAGCCCTCCTCCTTCTCCTCGGCAGATAAAACTGCAATCGCATCGGGAATAAGCGCATTGACGCCGACCTTGATTTTCTCGCAGGGAGTTTCCTTTTCTGTACGGAAATTACAGCAGAAGGTATTTGCATGGACACCGCAGTCGGTACGGCTGCAGCCGTAAATTGTCACCTTATGACCGAGGATGCGCTCCAGCGCTTCGGCAAGGTGTCCCTGCACGGTGGCGGCGTTTTCCTGCATCTGCCAGCCGTGAAAGTGACTTCCGTCATACATTAAGGTAAGGCTGATATTTCTTTTCATTTATATCAACGCTCCGAAATATTTATTCAGCAGAATTACTGCCGTAAAGCTCACCGCGTAAAACGCAAGTGCTCCGATATCCTTCAAGCCGAATTTCATCTGCTTCATTCTTGTTCTGCCCTCTCCGCCTGTATAGCAGCGGCAGCTCATTGCAAAAGCAAGGTCGTAAGCCCTTTTAAAGGATGAAACAAACAAGGGAACAAGCACGGGGATAAGGGATTTCACTCTGTCAATAAGGCTTCCGTTTTCGAAGTCCGCGCCTCTCGCCTTCTGAGCGTTGGTGATGCGCTCAATTTCCTCTATAAGCGTCGGAATAAAGCGGAGTGCAAGGGTCATAATCATTGCAAGAGAATGAACGGAAATTTTAAACACCTTAAGCGGTGAAAGAAGCTTTTCAATTGCATCAGTCAGCATTGTGGGTACAGTTGTATAGGTCAGAATTGAGCTTGCCACAATGAGAAGAATAATTCTGAACGCCATAAACACGGCAGTATAGATGCCCTTTTCGCTGATTTTAAGTATCCAGAAGCTCCATTCCCTTCCGCCGCTGACGTAAAAAAGATTAAGTATCGCGGTAAAAAGAATAATTGGAATTATTGATTTAAGGCTCTTAAGAAACATCTTGAGCGGCACTCTTGAAAAAAGGATTGAAGCAAGAATGACTGCCGCTACAAGTGCCAGTGAAAGAAAATTCTTACAGCAGAAAATCATTGCAATAACTATAACCGTGAGAATGATTTTATTTCTCGGGTCAAGACGGTGAACGATTGAATTTTCCTTATAATACTGTCCTATTGTGATATCGGAAATCATCTGCCGCTACCCCCTTTCAGAAGCCTTGTGAGCTCCCCTCTTGCCTTTTCGAGGGTATATACATTCACGGGTACATCGTAGCCCTTTTCGCGAAGCTTAAGAAAAAGCATAGTAAGCTGAGGAACATTGAGTCCCATATCGTAAAGCTCCGAGGAATGAGTGAACACTCCGTCAACGGTATCGTAATAAGCGAGCTCGGAGTTATTCATAACCAGCACCCGTGTGGCAATTTTTGAAATATCCTCCATACTGTGGGACACAATAAGCACGGTGCTTCCCGTTTTTTCTCTGTAGGATGTGATGAGCGAAAGAACGGTTTCTCTACCCTTGGGATCAAGACCTGCACAGGGCTCATCGAGAATGAGCACGGAGGGCTCCATTGCCATTACACCCGCAATGGCAACACGGCGCTTTTCACCGCCGGAAAGGTCAAAGGGCGACTTTTCAAGATAGCTTTCATCAAGTCCGACGAACTTTATAACCTGCCTTACACGGCGGTCAACCTCCTCCTCGGGAAGCTTCATATTCTTAGGTCCGTAGGCTATATCCTTATAAACCGTTTCCTCAAAAAGCTGATATTCGGGATACTGGAAGCAGATTCCTACCCTGAAGCGGACATTACGGATGTTCTTCTTATCCTGCCAGATATCCTTACCTTCAAGAAGAACCGAGCCCGATGTACACCTGAGAAGTCCGTTGAAATGCTGAATAAGGGTGCTCTTGCCCGAGCCTGTGTGTCCGATTATACCCACAAGCTCTCCCTGTTCAATTTTTACGCTCACATCTCTTATGGCATCAACCTGAGAGGTTGTGCCCTTTGAATAAACGTGAGTGAGGTTTTTTGTTTCAAGAACGGTTACACTCAATTTTTATCCTCCAGAAGACTGACAACACAGTCCAAAAGCTCATCAATATCAAGTACATCTTTTTTTATTTTAATGCCGTCTTTATTAAGAAGCATTGCAAGCTCTGTTGCCTCGGGAACATCGAGACCTACCCTTTTAAGGGTATCAATATGGGTAAAGACCTCACGGGGATTGCCGTCAAGGATGATTTTACCCTCATCCATTACTATTACCCGTTTCGCCTTTACTGCCTCATCCATATAGTGAGTTATAAACACAACGGTAATACCGAAATCCTCGTTAAGCATTTTTACGGTTTTCATTACCTCGCGTCTGCCTCTCGGGTCAAGCATTGCCGTCGGCTCGTCAAGGACAATACATTCGGGCTGCATGGCGATTATACCTGCGATTGCGACCCTCTGCTTCTGTCCGCCCGAAAGCTTATGAGGCTCGGAAAGGCGGAAGTCGTACATTTCAACCTGCTTCAAGGCTTCGTCAACACGGCGTCTTATTTCGTCGGGTGCTATACCGAGATTTTCGGGACCAAAGGCAACGTCATCCTCAACTATGGTTGCGACAATCTGATTGTCGGGATTCTGAAAAACCATACCGACCTTTTTACGGATATCGTTGATTTTTTCTTCGTCCCTTGTATCAATTCCGTCAACAAGTACTCTGCCCGACTGCGGAACGAGAATTGCGTTGCAAAGCTTTGCCGTTGTTGATTTACCGCAGCCGTTATGACCGAGGATGCAGACGAAATCGCCTTTTTTAATACCGAGGTCAAGATTTTCGATAACCCTTACCTCTGTGCCCTCTTCCTCATCACGGTAAGCAAAGCTGACATTTTCAAATTCTATAAAATTACTCATTTTCATCACCGGATTTTTCCCAGATTGCGGATGCACCGCAGGGAAGTATCATACCGGTCTCCGTTACGGGAAGTCCGATTTCAGAGGATTTTACCTTACCGCCGAACTTCTTTTTGATAACGGCACCTAATATGTATTCCATAACCGAAGCGGACAAGCCCGTTGTATAGGAGTTAATGAGCATCATAAGTGAATCCTCATAAAGAAGCTCACTGCAAAGCTCAACGAAGTTATAAACCTCGTCCTCAAGCTTCCACACCTCACCGCCGGGGCCTCTGCCGTATGACGGCGGGTCCATAATGATTATATCATATTTATTTCCGCGGCGGATTTCGCGCTGAACAAACTTGATGCAGTCGTCAACAATCCATCTTACGCTTTTATCCTGAAGCTCGGAGGATACGGCGTTTTCCTTCGCCCAGAGGGTCATACCCTTTGAGGCGTCAACGTGAACAACCTGAGCGTTTTCACTTAAAGCGGCAATTGTTGCACCGCCGGTGTAAGCAAAAAGGTTAAGCACCTTAACGGGACGGCCTGCTTTTTTTATAAGCTCACGGGTATAGTCCCAGTTAACTGCCTGCTCGGGGAAAAGTCCCGTATGCTTGAAGCCCATTGTTTTTATATTAAAGGTCAGATCCTTATATTTTATGCTCCAGTAGGGAGGCATTTTTCCTCTTACATCCCATGCTCCTCCGCCTGTTTTTGAGCGGCGGTAGTAGGCACTCGCCTTTTTCCACAAGGGATTGGTTTTAGGAGTTTTCCAGATAACCTGAGGGTCAGGTCTTACAAGAATGATATCACCCCAGCGCTCAAGCTTTTCGCCGTCGGAGCAATCAATAAGCTCATAATCCTTCCAGTCTTTTGTATATCTCATAAAGTCACCTTATTATGTTTATCGTTTAAAAAGTCATTTGTGTATTAGGCTTTGCAAGTCCGAGATGCTCATAAGCAGCGGGAGTCGCAACTCTGCCTCTGGGAGTTCTTCCGAGGAAGCCTATCTGCATAAGATAGGGCTCGTATACATCCTCAATTGTGACAGCCTCCTCACCGATTGCCGCCGCAATGGTTTCAAGTCCGACGGGGCCGCCGTTATAGCTTTTTATCATTGTTTCAAGGAGTATTCTGTCAATATTGTCAAGACCGAGATGGTCAATTTCCATTTTTTCAAGGGCGTAGCCTGCGCTGTCCTCGTCAATTATGCCGTTGCCCTTTATCTGAGCAAAGTCACGGGCACGCTTTAAAAGGCGGTTAGCAATACGGGGTGTACCTCTTGAACGGGAAGCAATTTCAAGTGCACCGTATTTTTCAATGTCTATTCCGAGAATACCCGCACTTCTTGTAACAATCTGTGCAAGCTCCTCGGGAGTGTAAAGCTCAAGGCGGAGAATTACACCGAAGCGGTCACGTAAGGGTGCTGAAAGCTGACCCGCTCTTGTTGTTGCACCTACAAGAGTAAACTTAGGCAGATCGAGTCTTATTGAACGTGCAGAAGGACCCTTACCGATAATGATATCAAGTGCGTTATCCTCCATTGCGGGGTAAAGCACCTCTTCAACGCTTCTGTTAAGGCGGTGTATTTCGTCTATAAATAATACATCACCTTCATTAAGGTTAGTTAAAAGAGCGGCAAGGTCTCCCTGCTTTTCAATAGCGGGACCCGAGGTAACACGGAGGTTAACATTCATTTCGTTTGCAATGATGCCCGCAAGCGTGGTTTTACCAAGACCCGGAGGGCCGTATAAAAGCACGTGGTCAAGGGCTTCACCTCGGCTTAACGCCGCCTTTATATAAATCTCAAGGTTTTCCTTTGCCTTTTCCTGACCGATATAGTCTGTGAGCACCTTCGGACGCAGCGACACCTCAATGTCGTTATCCATACTCGTCATATCGGGAGCAACAATTCTTTCTTCAAAATCCATATATCTTCACCTTATTGATTAGATAATAATTTAAGTCCCTGTCTTATAAGGGTCTCTACGGGCAAGGTCGGGTCAAGCTTACTTACGGCAACAGAAGCCTCTGACTGACTGTAGCCGAGCATTGAAAGAGCAGCTACCGCCTCACTTGTATTTGACATATCGTTAACTGCGCTGATTTTTTCCATTTCAGCAGTTGATACGCTGTCGCCCGCAAGGCTTTTCACCTTATCCTTAAGGTCGAGTATAATTCTCTGGGCAATTTTTTTGCCTACACCGGGTGCACGGCAGATTGCCTTTTCATCGGAGGCAGAAATGCTCAACGCGAGCTTATCCGGTGAAAGCTCCGAGAGAATTGCAAGAGCCGCCTTAGGGCCTACACCGTTTACGGTGATGAGCATTTTGAACCAGTCAAGCTCATATTCCGTTGAAAAGCCGAAGAGGTCAAGAGCATCCTCTCTTACATTCATATAGGTGTAAAGGGTAACCTGCTTTTCACCTGATATTTCATAAAGGGTCTGATTTGAGGTCTGACAACGAAAGGCAACGCCGCCGCATTCAACGGCAACAAAGCCCGCACCTGCTTTAACCACATTACCCGTTAAGCTGTAAAACATGGGTTATATCCCCTTTCTGATTTTCATATTTCCGTAGGTTGAAAGAGAGCCGCTTGAATGTCCGTGACAGATTGCCATTGCAAGGGCATCGGCGGTATCGTCAGGCTTTGGCACTTTTTCAAGATTAAGTATTCTTTTGACCATTTCCTGAATCTGATTTTTTTCCGCCCTGCCGTAGCCGACAACACTCTGCTTAACCTGCAGGGGTGTATACTCAAAAACGGGAAGGCGGTTTTTCTGTGCCGCAAGCATTATTACTCCCCTCGCCTGACTTACGTCAATTACGGTTTTTGCGTTGCTGTTATAAAAGACCTTTTCAACGCTCATTGCATCGGGCTTATGAGTCTCAATAATCTGACAGAGTCTGTCATAGATTATTTCAAGCCGTTCATTAAAGGGCGTTTTTGCATCGGTGAGAATTGCACCGTAATCGACAACGCCGAAATGATTGTTTTTATATTCAAGGACACCGAAGCCGACGATTGCATAGCCCGGGTCAATGCCTAAAATAATCATGACATACTACCTCACATTAATTATCAAGTAATTATAGCACAGTATTGATAAATGAGCAAGTGCTACAGAAGAAAAAATGAACACTCATTTATAAAAAAACAACCGCCCGAGAGCGGTTGTTTAAATATTTTCAAGAGATTTACACAATAATCTGACTTCTTACAAAGAGAATACTCAATGCAAGTAAAATCTGTGCAATGAAATAAGTGATGATATTGAAAATTCTCATCTTTTTCTTGACCTCGTCACCTGTAAGGATAAAGAAAAGAGACAAATCAGAAAGGAAGAAGAATACCGAGCCTACACCTACCGTAAGAAGTGCGGGAACCATATTATCGTTGATGCCGTAATCCCATTCGGCGTACATATAAAGCACTGCCTTTACAACCATTGTTGTAAGGAAAATTCCGTAAAGTATAAGTCCGATAACCATAGGACCCTTTTTCTGATAAATCTTCATGAAAATCACATAAAGAACAACAAGAGCCAATGCGATACCGACGGCAACAAAATCGTACCAGTTGAGAAGCTTTGCATCCGGCTTAAGGGTTTTGAGTGCATGATAGAATGCAGCAATATAGAAAAGGTGACCTACAAGAAAGGCAACAACGCCGATGATAAACTCAATCATTCTGTCCTTGAGGCTATGCAGGAAATAATCTCCCAGCCAACCGAATACAAGACCGAGCACCATAAGTGAAGCATATGATGTATTATTACCCGATACCTTCATTGCAAGAACGCCGCAAAGAACAAAAAGTGTTGCGGAAATCATTTTGAAAATAAGCGACTGCTTACATTTTTTAGGCCAGTAATACTTAAGAAATTTAGGCACTGTGTAGAACTCCGCAAGCACTACAAGTGCAAGAAGTATTTTCAGAAACATAATAACCCTCCGTTATTTTTTTACTGTCAATCTTTGATTTTTCCTCGCTGAACGGCATCAATAAGGGGTACAACCTTGGGGAGAGCCTTTGTAACCGCACTCTGAATGAGGGGCTGCTTGATAACTGCCTTTACGGTTTCCTTAAGAGTTTCCGCCATAACTCCTATTGACGGATTTGATGAGGGGCGCATAACAACATTGTCACCGTTGAACTTAAAGGTAAGGATTCTTTCGGAAACAACCTCAATGCAACGGATATGCACCTCAAGCTCACTGTCAGTATTCCAGCAGCCTACCGAGCAGGTATGATAAGGAATTTTACCGATTACTATATCATCCCAACGGTATTCGCCGTCAAGTCCGATTTTTACGCTGTTGACCTCGTCACCCTCTGTCCAGGTCATAACGCATTCTTTTTCATAAAATCTGAAGCTGAGATCGCTGATGTTTCCCGCCTTATCGCTTTCCATAAAGAGAGCGGGAAGGGGTACAACGCTTGTAGGATAACCCGCAATATTAACGGCAATCGGCTTTGAAAGCTTCATACTCTTGCCGTCAAGTCTCTGCTCAAGTGCTGAACGGCTCTTTTCGGGCAGACACTCATAAGCGGGAATGCTGATTTCAACGGTTTCGCCCGTATTTTCCTCAAGGAAAGCCTTGGGGAAGTGCTCCCAGATAACGTCGCGCATACCCTGCTCGTTAACCTCACCGCCCGTTGAAATAAAGCAGGCATCAAGGTCCTCAAAGACAATACCGAACTGACAGAACATACCGTCTGCACGGTAGCTGTTTTCATAGCCCGCATTTCTCCAGAAGCAGTAGCCGTAGCCAACCTTTGAGTCAGAATCGTTGTTTGATGCCTCTGTATCGGCGTGGTAACAAACAGAGGCTTTGACCCAATCCTCAGGGATAACCTGCTTACCACCGAACTTACCGCCCTGCTGATAGCAATAAGTGTACTTTGCAAGGTCCTCTGTTTTAATCATCATACCCCAGCCGCCGGCTTCAATTCCCTTGGGACAGGTTTCCCAAAATGCATCCTCAATACCGAGAGGATCAAAAAGGCGGGGCTTAAGGTATTCCATAACGCTCATTCCGCAAAGCTTGTGAATGATGCAACAAAGAACATACATATTTTCGCTGATGTAAAGGAACTCTGTACCGGGCTCGGAAATCCAACGGGAAGCCATAATATCCTCAAGCCAGGTATCACTTGTTCTGTCGAGGAAAACGCTTACCTCTTTACCGCTGCGCATTGTAAGAAGATCCTCAACAGTCATCTCCTCAAGGTATTCGTCGGGCTTTTTACCGCGAAGCTCGGGGAAAATATCGATAACTCTCGTATCAACGGTGAGGTATCCCTCACTGACGGCAAAGCCGATTGCCGTTGAGGTAAAGGATTTGCTTACTGAGTACATCATATGCTTGTGCTCACGGCCGAGAGGCTCTCTGTATGCCTCACAGGCAATTTTACCGTGGCGGATGATGATAAATGAGTGAAGCTCCTTGTTAAGCTCCATACAATGGTCAACGAAGGCCTGAACCTCCTTTGAGGAAACTCCGACCTCTTCGGGAGTTTTTGCTCTTTCAAGCCAGTCTGCCTTTTCTTTTACTTGCATGATTTTTCCTCCTTTTATGTCAATGCGAAAGAATTACTTATTCTCCTATTACGCTTTTCAGCTTTTCTTTCTTCGCATTTTGTATATGAATATCTGTCCCGCAAGAAGTGCCGCACCGACAAGCACGGCGGCAATCACCTTGCCTGCAGTAACATTCAGTGCACCTCTTGTATCAACCTCTCCCGTGGAAATTTTCATATCCTCAAGAGCGAAAAGAAGCTTTGAATAATCATTCTGCAAATCATCAAGTGAGGAAATTACCTCCGTATTCACATCGATACTGCAGTTAAGCCTTGCTTTTTCAAGATTTTCAAGGCTGACCTCGGAATATCTTGCCGGGTCAACGTAAGAAGCCCTTTCAAGCAATTCTTTTATTGATTTTTCAAGTTTTTCAGCTTCATTTCTGTAAGCGACAAATGCCTCAATGTTGTTGGTTTCGATTACAGAATAACCCTTTCCGATAAGCTCGTTCCAGCCGTCGGAGCTGTCACCTCTCTGACCGCAAAGGTCAGGTGAATAAGTGGCGGCAATTGCGCGTACCTTATCTTCTGCGAGGTATCTGCTTGTGAAAAACTCGCTGTAGGCAACGTTGAAATAGTTTTTGCTTTCAAACTGTACGGCAGGCATATCAGAATTTGTAAGGCTGTTGACGGCTGATATTGAGCTGAAAATAATGTTGCCGCCGTAAACTCCGATTACATATACCTTTTCTTCCTTACTCTCTGCCCACCCGGTAAGCTTTGAGGCACTTTCCTCAACGCGGAGAATAACTCTGAAAAGTGCACCGCTTTTTTTGAGGATATCATACACGGTGTCCTTATCCTCAGGCTTAACGTCAAGGATAATTCCGTCCTCACTGTCGGTTTTTTCAAGCAGAGTCTCAAGTGAGGTAAGCCTGTACTCCGTCTCCTTACCGAAAACATCATAAAGCCTGTAGTCTTCGGCTTCCGATGAATTCATCTGAGAAAGACTTTCATAGGGCGCATTGCACACATTGCCGAGGCTTTCACTTTCGCAAAGGTAAAACACTCCGTCCGCCGTTTTTTCAAGATTGACCGACACAAAATCGGCGCCCTTTTCAAGAGCGGATTTTACACCCTCAAGGGAATTTTCGGGATAAAGCTCCGTGTCACCTCTGTGAGAGATGCAAAGGAGTTTCTGCTCTGTTGAATAAAATTTACCTACGGCGATTTCCTTTTCGGAAAGTGCTGAGGAGGAAAAGGCGGTAGTGAAGATTATTGCTGCGACAAGTAAAATATATGAAGTAAATCTGTTTTTAAAGCTCATTATATAAACCTTTCGGATAAATCATTTTTATACAAAAATAATGATATCACAAAATTAATCGTTTGGCAATAATTTTTTCAAGTATTTAATAAATAGAATCAAACAAAATCCGGCAATGCTCAGAGCATTACCGGAACCGCGTTTGCAATATTCATTTCATCCTCTGTAACTGAGCAGTCATAGCAAAGCACCCTCACCCCATGCTCAGCCGCATTACGCAGAGCACGGGCAAAATCAGGGTCAGTTACATCATTCGGTGAAAAGCCTTTGACATCCTTCATCTGTACAACAAAAAGCACATAAGCCTCAAAGCCCGCCTTTATACATTCGCAAAGCTCATTAAGGTGCTTAGTCCCCCTTTCGGTCGGTGCATCGGGAAAAAGCACATTGCCGTCCCTTTCGAGGGTAACACCCTTTACCTCAAGGTAAGACTTTTTACCGCCGTGCTCAAAATAAAAATCAAAGCGTGATTTGCCGAATGTGCTTTCTGCTTTTATATAATCAATATCAGGAAAAAGTCTGCCACTTTTAAGGAACTCCCCCACCGCCTTGTTGGGCGCCTGGGAGTCGATATTTATGAGCCTTTGACCTTTTTTCACCGCAACGAGTGAATATTTGTATTTTCTTTCGGGATTGGTTGATTTTTCAAGGTAACATTCTGCACCTTCAATGAGGATTTCACCGCACCGACCCGTATTTTTGACGTGACAGTAAGTCTCCTCGCCGTTGATTAAGCAAAGGGCAACAAAGCGGTTAAGCCTTTTGATAAATGTTCCTTTGATAATTTTTTCGTATTTCATATTTATCCTTCAAAAAGGCTCGCGGAATTATCCGCAAGCCCTTTATATTAATTATTTTTCAATTTTAGAAAAGATTGAATTTACAGTTTTGTTCATGCCCTTGAATGCATCGGTAAGTATGCTTTCAAAGCAACTCGGCTTTGAATCCTCCTTAAGACCCGCTGAAATAAGTGCGGCTTCAAGTGCGCTTTCGGCCTCAAGCCACTTTTCACGGTCGATTACTGTTTCGCCCTTGAGTGCATTGAGGTCGGCAATTGCCTTTTCGATTGCTGCAACCTTATCAGCGCTTAAGGTTGACTTATCAGTCTTATTCCACAGCTCGATGTTGCGATTGAAGAGTCTGATGCTTCTTGCATTGTTGAACTGAGGATATGCTACGGGATTGCTGTAAACATCAATCATATTGTCGTCGGTCATAAGCTCGGTTGCAAGAGTAAGCACAACGTCATTGTTTGCAAGATCCTCGTGAGACTGACCCTTGAAGAACCATGTTGTGCAGGGAAGAAGACCTGTTGTGGCATCTACCATACCGTCGGGTGAAAGATGGTTGTGTGAGGGTTTACTGCAATAAGTTCCCTTTGCTACATAGTTTTCACCGAGAGTTGTGCCCAAAGGAGCAAAGGTTGCACCCATTGAGGTTGATGCTGACTGAATGATGCCGTCAGAGTTTGTTGTTCTGTAATCAGCGGTAAGCGGGAAGAGCTCAAGGTCATAGCATACGATATCGTATACACTGCCGCCGTTAGCAATAATTGAGCTTGTGTTTTCCTCAAGGTCTGCTCTTGCTTCCATAAAAGCATCAACCTTTTCTCTGATTACTGCGTGCTCATCATCGGAAAGCCACTTTTCCCTTGCCTCGGGGTAATATTTTGTAGGACAGAGCGCCCAGAGCTGAGTGGTGTTTCTGACTGCGGCTTCAACAGCACCCTCGCAGAGCCCCTCAAGAGCCTGTCTTAAAACAGTTGAGGGAAGAATACGAAGCACGATGTTAAGAAGATAAGTAGTATAGGTATCGCCCATAAGTGTGACAAGAAGCTTGTTGTAAAGGGTTTCATCGTCATAAATGCTGAGATTACCCGTAAGCACGTCACCTACGATATCCGAGCCGTCAATAGCGGGAACAACGTAAACCATCTTCTTGATAAGCCCGTGATCCTCGGGATATTTATCGATATAGTTAACCGCAACCGTACCGCCAAGGCTGATGGGACAGATATTAACCTGCTTTGCGCCCGTCTGAGGAAGAACGATTTCGTTAATGTACTTGTGAAGTCTGTCAGTTGTAGCCTGAATATCACCGAGTGAGTCATAGCCGAAATAGTAAAGGTTATCCTCGCCGATAATTTCACCGCAACGGCGAAGAGGAATCATATCGTAGATATGCTCTCTTTCCTCCTTGGGCATTTCTGACATAGGTACATTATAGCAGGGAACCTCAACGTCATTTTCATAGTTGCCCTCGTTATCCTTATGAATAGCATAAAGGAACTCGTATGCACCCTCTCTCATAGCGTCGGAAAGACCGTTGTCCTGACGGGTGATGATTGAGAAAATAAAGTTGGGAAGTATTCTTGAAATAAGAGCTCCGACATCGATCTCAAGAGGCCAGCCGGTCATATAGTCGCCGGTTGAATCAAGCTTTCTGTTGCCGTCTTCGTCAAGAATATAGGTGTTGTTCTGACCTATACCGTGAAGAACAACAACAGGTGTGTCCTCGTCATAGTCGGGTGTGTAGGTGTTTTCATCTGCAGCAAAAGCAACGCCGGTGCAGGAAAAGACCATAAGCACACAAAGTAAAATGCTGATAATTTTCTTCATGGTAAAATCTCCCTTCAGATTTTTCATCGGTAAAATTTTACAACAACGAAGAACAATTATCAACATTTTAACGAAATTATAACAAATTTTTCACAAGTTAATGGGTTTCAAACCAGGTTTTACCCGTATTTACGTCCGCAGTAAGCGGTGCGGCAAGCTCGCAGGCGCTTTCCATTTCCTCTTTAAGGATTTTTTCAACCTGCTGCCTTTCATTTTCGGGACACTCAATTATAAGCTCGTCGTGCACCTGCATAATGAGTCTGCCCTTGCAGTTTTCGTCCTTAAGGCGGTTTGCAACCTTTACCATTGCAATCTTGATTATATCAGCCGCCGAGCCCTGAACGGGAGCATTTTTTGCTACACGTTCACCGAATGCCTGGAGCATTTTGTTGCTTGCAGTAAGCTCGGGAAGATATCTTCTGCGGCGGAACATTGTTTCAACATATCCGCTTTCTCTTGCATCGGCAACAACCCTTTCAAGGTAACGGCGAATGCCCTCATAGTGGTGAAGGTAACCCCTGATATAGCTGTCAGCCTCCTTACGGCTTACACCGATGTCCTTCGCAAGCGAAAATGCACCGATTCCGTAAACGATGCCGAAGTTGACCGCCTTTGCACGGCTTCTCATAAGAGGAGTAACCATATGCATCGGCATATTGAACACCTGTGAGGCAGTGATGCGGTGAATATCCTCACCGCCGATAAAGCCGTCAATCATTGTTCTGTCCCCGGAAAGGTGAGCAAGAACACGAAGCTCAATCTGTGAATAGTCGGCGTCAACAAGCACGTTGCCCTCATCGGCAACAAAGAATTTACGCATTCTGCTTCCAAGCTCACTTCTTACGGGGATGTTCTGCAGATTAGGCTCCGTTGAAGAAATTCGGCCCGTTCTTGTTTCCGTCTGATTAAGGGTGGAGCGGATTCTTCCATCCTTGCCGATAACCTTTAAAAGTCCCTCACAGTAGGTTGATTTAAGCTTTGCAAGAGTGCGGTATTCGAGAACAAGAGCAACAACGGGATATTCCCCCGCAAGCTCTTCAAGAACCTCTGCATTGGTACTGTAGCCGCTTTTTGTCTTCTTTTTGCAGGGAAGTCCGAGGGTTTCAAAAAACACCGTACCGAGCTGCTTCGGTGAGTTTATGTTAAACTCGCAGCCCGCCTTTTCGTAAATTTCGGCAGTAAGCTTTTCAATTCTTTCGCTCATTTCAACGCCGAAGGACTCAATGCCCTCTCTGTCAACGAGAAAGCCCTCATTTTCCATTCCCGCAAGCACAGAAGCAAGAGGAATTTCAATTTCGTCAAGAAGCATATCCTGACCGTTTTCACTTATCTGCTTACGGAAAAGCTCGCAAAGTTTTTTAAGGCAGGTGCATTCTGTCGCTTTTTTTATGTCTTCATTTCCTTCGCCTTCATAATCAAGTGAAGCAAAGGGAATATCGTATTCAGCCGCAAGGCGCTCCGTATCATAGGAATTTGCCGCAGGATTGAGAATGTAACCCGCAAGAGCCAGATCCATTTTTATATTTTTGAGTGTGTAGCCGTGGGAAAGAGCGTATTTATGGATAAGCTTTGTATCGGTTGTATATTTCTCCCAGTCCCCCTCAAAGAAGGCGGGAAGAAAATCGTAATAATCAAGGCAGTTACCCTCAACACAAAGCACCTCGTTTTCAAAAAGGAAGTAAAGCTTTGTGATGTCTCCGTCGGTAAATTCACAGGTAAAGTAAGCCTTGCCCTCATTTTTGAATCTACCCAGAAGCCCCATAAGATCACGCTCATAGCGGAAGGTAAGCTTTTGTGCTGCTTCCTGTGTTTTCTCATCAGCTACGGTGATTTTTTCAGCCGTCAGTCCAAGCTTTTCAATTATACCGAACATTTCAAGCTGCGAAAGAAGACGGATGGCTTTACCCGTATCTCCGCCGCCGATTACATAGCTGTCCATATCAAGGTCAATCGGTGCTTCAAGGTTGATTGTACCGAGGGTACGGCTCAGATAAGCATTATCCTTATCGGCAAGAAGCTTTTCGCGTACACCCTTTTTTATATCGATTTCGTCAATATGGTCATAGATATAGTCAATCGAGCCGAAGCGTGAAATCAGGTCACCTGCCGTTTTCTGACCGATACCTGCAACACCGGGGATGTTATCCGAGGAGTCACCCATAAGAGCCTTGATTTCAATCATACCCTTGGGCTCAACTCCGTAATCCTCCATAATTTTAGCCTTATCGTAAACAACTGTGGTTGCCTTGCCCATTTTTGTTGCGGCAAGAAGCACGGTTGTGTTGTCGCTTACAAGCTGGAGCGAGTCACGGTCACCCGTTGCAACAAAGCATTTATCCTCACCCTTGCACTGTGCGGAAAGTGTGCCGAGGATGTCATCAGCCTCAAAGCCTTCCTTTTCAACAATTGTATAGCCAAGGTGAGTAAGAAGCTCCTTTAAAACGGGCATCTGACTGCGAAGCTCATCGGGCATACCCTTTCTGCCTGCCTTGTAGGCATCGTACATATTATGGCGGAAGGTGGGTGCGTGAACATCAAAAGCGACGGCAACCCTGTCGGGGTCGCACTCCTGCCTTAACTTTATGAGTATATTCATAAAACCGTAAATGCCGTTTGTAAACTGTCCGTCCTTTGTTGTAAGCAGCTTTATACCGTAAAAGGCACGGTTTACAATACTGTTGCCGTCAATTACAAGTAATCTCATTGTTTCACCTCAAATGCAAGGCGAGGTAGTCAGACCTCAACAGTCCGACTACCACTACCTTAAAATTTTTATCTGAGTTTTTCAATCATTCTGTCGGGGAAGTTACCGATAAGAGCATCTACACCCATAGCTGCAAGGCGTTCAATGTCCTCATACTCGTTAACTGTCCAGGTGTTGATTTCACAGCCCGCACCGTGCATTTCATCAACAACCTCCTGAGAGAGATTGCAGAAAATGGGATGGCAGCACTGAACATTCTGCTCTGCGGTGTACTTACCGTAATTGATAAGCCAGCTTTCGCAAAGGAAGCCGCGCTTGATTTCGGGTGCAATCTCCTCGCAACGCTTCACGGTAAAGTGATTGAAGGAGGAAAGGATGATTTTATCCTGCAGACCGTACTCGTAAATCATATCAATTACTCTTTTTTCAATTGTGGGATATTCAAAAATGCCCGTTTTAAGCTCTATGTTTGTAATGACATCCGTATCCTTTACAAGCTCAAAATATTCCCTTAATGTGGGAATGGGATTGACACCGTAAACACCCACATAGGTTGCGGAAGCGTCAAACTTTTTAAGCTCTTCAAGGGTCATATCTCTTACAAGGCCCTGACCGTTACAGGTACGCTTGATATCCTCATCGTGGATGATAACAAGCTCGTTGTCCTTTGTAAGGTGAACATCCATTTCAATACCGTCAACACCGATTTCAACTGCCTTTTCAAAGGCAAGCATTGTGTTTTCGGGATACTTACCGCTGAAGCCTCTGTGTGCAAATATTTTTGACATAATCAACACTCCTTATTAAGAGCTGCAAGACTTTCGTCAATCATCTTGATTTTTTCAGTAAGCTTTTCTGCATCTGCCTTCTGTCCGTCAACAACATTCTGAGGTGCTTTTGCAAGGAAGCCGGGGTTGTTGAGCTTACCGTTAATCTGTGCGAGCTTCTTTTCGGCTGCTTCCTTTTCCTTCATAAGGCGCTTTCTTTCGGCCTCGAAGTCAACAAGGTCACCCATAGGAATGTAAATCTTTGCTTCGGCAGTAACGATGCTTACACTGCCTTCAAGGTTGAATGCATCGCCTACAGTTACATCGGATGCGGAAGCAAGTCTCTGCATAAATACGACTGCCTTTTCAAAGATATCCTTCTTATCGGTTGCAACATAAACGTGAGCCTTTCTTGAAGGAGGAACGTTCATTTCTGCTCTTCTGTTACGGATTGCTCTGATAGCATCCATAATCATATTCATCTGCTCTTCTTCCTTTGAGAAAACAAGAGCGTCAGAGAATACGGGCCATGCAGACTTCATAATTGTTTCGCCGTCGTGAGGAAGGGTCTGCCAGATTTCCTCTGTAATGAAGGGCATAAAGGGATGAAGGAGCTTATGCGTTTCGCTCATTACATAAACGAGTACAGCCTTTGCGGTCTTAGCTTCCTCGCCGCCCTTCTGAAGTCTTATCTTTGCAAGCTCAATGAACCAGTCGCAGAAGAGGTCCCAGATAAAGTCATAAAGCTTCTGAACTGCAATACCGAGCTCGAACTTGTCAAGGTTGTCTGTTACTTCCTTTGCAAGAGAGTTAAACTGTGAAAGAATCCACTTATCCTCAAGTGCAAGGTCAGCGGGAATATGAGGAGCAGGCTCGTTTTCATCAAGATTCATAAGAATGAAGCGAGCGGCGTTCCAGATCTTATTGGCAAAGTTACGGCTTGCTTCAACCTTCTTGTCGCTGTAGCGCATATCGTTTCCGGGGCTGTTACCTGTTGCGAGAGTAAAGCGGAGAGCGTCAGCACCGTACTTATCGATAACAAGAAGCGGGTCAATACCGTTACCCAGGGACTTACTCATCTTTCTGCCGAGCTCGTCACGGACGATACCGTGAATAAATACTGTGTCAAAGGGCACCTGACCCATCTGCTCGCAAGCGGAGAAAATCATTCTCGCAACCCAGAAGAAGATGATATCGTAGCCTGTAACAAGGGTGCTTGTGGGATAATAGTGCATAAGCTCGGGGGTCTTTTCGGGCCAGCCGAGAGTTGAGAAGGGCCAGAGAGCTGATGAAAACCAGGTATCAAGTGTATCGGGATCCTGCTCAATATTCTTGCTGCCGCACTTGCAGCATTCTGTGGGCTCACCCTTGCTTACGGTGATTTCACCGCAATCTGCACAGTACCAGGCAGGAATTCTGTGACCCCACCAGAGCTGACGGGAAATACACCAGTCACGGATGTTTTCCATCCAGTTATAGTAAATTTTGTCAAAACGCTCGGGGATGAACTTAACCTCGCCGTCGCGTACAACCTTGATTGCAGGCTTTGCAAGAGGCTCCATCTTTACAAACCACTGCTTTGAAACCTTGGGCTCAACAGCGGTGTGGCAACGGTAGCAGGTACCAACCTCGTGCTTTGTGGGCTCAATTTTAACAAGAGCACCTGCATCGGTAAGGTCCTGAACAATAGCCTTGCGGCATTCCATAAGGTTCATGCCTGCGTACTTGCCTGCTTTTTCGTTCATATAACCGTCATCGGTCATAACGTCAAGCACGGGAAGATTGCAACGAAGACCAACCTCAAAGTCGTTGGGGTCGTGTGCCGGTGTAATTTTAACGGCACCTGTACCCTTATCCATTTTAGCATAGGTATCGGCAACGATGGGAATCTCTCTGCCGATAACGGGCATAATTACGGTTTTGCCGATTACATCCTTATATCTTTCGTCGTCGGGATGAACGGCAATACCTGTATCACCGGGGATTGTCTCGGGACGGGTTGTAGCAACGATGATGCTTCCGCTTCCGTCTGCGAAGGGATATGCAAAGTGCCAGAAGTTGCCGTCCTTTTCTTCGTATTCAACCTCTGCATCGGAGATTGATGTTTTACAGTGGGTACACCAGTTGATGATTCTTTCGCCGCGGTAGATAAGACCCTTTTCGTAAAGGTTTACGAAAACCTCTTTAACAGCCTTTGAACAGCCCTCGTCAAGGGTAAATCTCTCTCTGTCCCAGTCACAGGATGAGCCGAGCTTTTTAAGCTGTTCAATAATTCTGCCGCCGTACTGAGCCTTCCATTCCCACGCTCTTTCAAGGAAGCCCTCACGTCCGAGATCCTCCTTTGAAATGCCTTCAGCCTTCATTGCTTCAACAATCTTTGCTTCGGTTGCAATTGAAGCGTGGTCTGTACCGGGAAGCCAGAGGGTATCAAAGCCCTGCATTCTTCTGAAGCGGATAAGAATATCCTGAAGGGTATTATCAAGGGCGTGACCCATATGAAGCTGACCTGTGATGTTTGGAGGAGGAATCACGATTGTATAGGGATTCTTCTTCGGATCAACCTCGGCGTGGAAATACTTTCCGTCAAGCCAGGTTTTGTAAATTCTGTCCTCTACGTCCTTCGGGTCGTAGAGCTTTGCGAGTTCTTTTGCCATTTATTTCACTCCGTTCAATATAATTACAAAATAAAAAACTCCGTCCTGCAAATCAGGACGGAGCAAATTCCGTGGTACCACCTGAATTCAGAGAAAAGCTCTCTGCACTCAAAAGCCTTAACGCGGACAAACGTCGGGGTCTACTCTCGTTATAATTTCTTCCCGAGGCTCAAAAGCTACCTTCGCACACCCTCGCTTAAAGACTTGCACCGACCGTCTTCTCTCTTATAAGGAATGATGTGCTACTCCTCTTTATCATCACCTTATCAAATATCTTATTGATTTTAGCACAAGAAAGAGAATATGTCAAGAAAAACTATAATCAAAAAGGACAATCGGCTTCGGACGTTAATTCAGCAACATTTACAATAGTTTTTCCTGCTTTATTAAGCTTTTCAATATACCTTTGAGTGTTCGAACCTGAATAAAGACAATAAACTACAGCAAGATCACATTCTCTTACCATCCCTTCGTTCCTGTGACTCATTACATAACGTTTCGGAACAATTTCAATGCCGTCAGGAACTAAAAATTCAAAATCTGCAAGCTCTTCGAGATATTCCCTTTCATCCTCATTAAGCTTATCATCTGTAAAAGGGGCAACACAATCAAGCACTATATAAACTCTAATGTAGGGATATTTTTGTTTAAGCATTCTTAAAACACGGTGAACAGCTCGATCAAACGACCCTTTGTTGCCTACATAAAACACATCAACATTTGCGGTAAAAATCAGTTTTTCTATAACTTCCGTAAGACAGTATTCACTGTCGTTGCCATAGTCACGATGACCGAAAAATGAACAATACATATTATCACCTCATTTATTACTATATACATAGTAACTATCAATATGTAGTTTGTCAAGATGTTACAGAAAAATTACAATATAAAGTAGATAATAATTGCAGGTGATGATATGAATACTACGAAACAAATAACAACAGCTTGTGCATA
>JAZOVO010000012.1:0-7803 GCA_045658745.1 Acutalibacteraceae bacterium
AAAGATTTTTGCAGATTTTTCCGTGCTGATAAAATGTACATTAAAAGCTTCAGCAGATTTTACGATGACAGCCTTGCTGTATGCCGTTATATACGAAGTGTCAACACCGCTAAAAAGCACATTGCATTTATCGGTAAAACAAGCTATGAATATATTGCCTGCCTTACGGGAATGATTTTCAGCGGTAATGTTGTTGTTCCCTTTGCTCCTGATATAACTGTTGATGAGGCTTGTGAGCTTTTTACGGATGCGGATATTGAAATGCTTTTCTGCGAGGAGGAGTTCTGTGAAAAAGCGCAGGAAATCCGCAACAGATATCCCGGGCTTAAGCAGGTGCATTCTCTCGGAGACTGGCGCTGGTTTGAAAGAGTCTATGATATTTATTCTGCCGAATCGGAATATGCCCGCTTTTCTTTGGTTGATGAAGAGCCTGACGAATGCTCCCTCATCATATATACCTCGGGTACAACGGGTGAGCGCAAGGGCGTTATGCTTTCAAACCGCAACCTTGCTGCTAATTCCTGCTACGAGGCATACAGTATGGATAATGATGACGTGAGCTTTTCTATATTGCCGATGCATCATGTTTTCTGTTACGCCTGCGATGTGCTTAAAACTCTTTATGACGGCGGAACACTCTGTCTTAACGGTGAGCTTACAAATCTCTATAAAAATCTTCTTCGTTTTCAGCCTACAATAATGAGAATAGTTCCCGCTATATGTAAATCAATACTTACCCGAATCAAGATTTCCGAAAGAAAGCATCCCGAGCTTTCAAAAAGAGAGGCAGCAGAGCTTGTTGTCGGTAAAAATTTCCGCAGAATGATTGCGGGAAGCGCCTTTTTGAGCGGTTCGATTATTGATGAGTTTGAAAAATACGGAATTACGGCAAGACAGGGATACGGAATGAGTGAGTGCAGTCCCAGAATAACTACATCTGATTTTTCGGATGTGTGTAAGTACTCAAACGGTAAGCTTCTCGGTACGGATGAGGTAAGAGTTGTAGACGGTGAAATTCAGGTCAAGGGTCCGTCCGTAATGCTCGGCTATTATAAAAAGCCCGATAGAACCGCGGAGAGCTTTACGCAGGACGGATTTTTACATACAGGAGACCTTGGCTATATTGACGGTGACCATGTTTATCTCGTTGGCAGAAAAAAGAATCTGATTATTCTTTCAAACGGCGAAAACATTTCTCCCGAGGAGATTGAAAATTGCTTTGTTGATGCCGGAATTGTCAAGGAGATTGTTGTTTTTGCCGAAGGCGACAGTATTATTGCAGAAATTTATCCCGATGAGCTTCTTGTACAGAATCTCGGCGTTGAAGATGTTGAAGGCGAGATCGGAAAAATAGTAGACAAGGTCAATATTACCCTTAATTCCGACAGACAGATAGCGGACTTCAGGATAAGAAAATCACCCTTTAAAAGAACATCAACGGGCAAAATCAAACGCAGTGAGTTTTATTTCAGTAAATAATTAAAATCCGTAAAGACTTGTTTAATATGTCACATAATAAAATCCTTTGCATTTGCAGAGGATTTTTATTTATTATATGCGGACAGGCAAAAATAAGTGAAGCTAACCATAAATATTATTACATTGATTTTACGGAGTGATAATATTGCTTGAGCTTATAAGAATTGTTTTTCAGAGTCTTACATTTTTTGCTCTCCATCTGAAAAATTTAAACTCATTTCCGAAGCCGCTTTCCGCAGCAGAGGAAAGGGACTTGCTTGAAAAAGCTAGGAAAGGGGATAACGCCTCGCGTAACCGTCTGATTGAGCATAACCTGCGCCTTGTTTCTCATATTGTAAAAAAATATTATTCGGATTACGATGAGCAGGAGGATTTAATTTCCCTCGGAACAATCGGACTTATCAAGGGAATAGACACCTTTGACCCTGAAAAGGGTGCGCGGCTGGTTACCTATGCGGCAAGGTGTGTTGAAAACGAAATGCTTATGTATTTCCGCTCCAAGAAAAAGGATTCAAACGTGATATCCGTTAACGAACCGATTGACAGCGACAGCGACGGAAATCCGCTTACACTTATTGATGTTATATATACTGAGGATACAATAAGTGATGATATAGATCTTAAAAATAAAAGCAGACGTTTATATCAGTTAGTTGAAGAAATTGATGATGACAGAGAGCGTAATATAATTATTCAACGCTATGGGCTTTATAACACAAAGGCTTACACTCAGCGTGAGATAGCCAAAAGAATGAATATATCCCGTTCTTATGTTTCGCGTATTGAAAAAAAGGTTATCGGCGAGCTTAAGGAAAAATTTTAGTATATAAGTGCGGTGCTTTTCTAAAAAAAGTATCGCATTATTTCTTTAAAACGTTTTACATATCAGTTTTAATAGTGTATAATAGTAAAAGTTAAAGAGAGGTGATTGTAGTGAATAAGAGAAAGCTTATTCCTGTTTTGTTCTTAACTATGCTTAAAATCGGTCTGTTTACCTTTGGCGGCGGATACGCTATGATTGCATTACTTGAAAATGAGTTTATAGAAAAGAAAAAATGGATTGATAAGGATGAATTCCTCAATATGGCTGCAATTGCCGAGTCTACTCCGGGTCCTATTGCAATCAATGCCGCAACTTATGTTGGTTATAAAATGGCAGGCTTTACCGGAAGCCTTGTTTCAACGGTTGCTATCTGTATCCCTTCATTTTCAATTATTTATATTATATCTCTGTTTTTTGATAAATTTCTTGAATTGGAATTTATGGCCAATGCCTTTAAGGGCATACAGATCTGTGTTTTATATCTTATACTTTCTGCCGGGGTACGACTTTTTAAAGGAATGAAAAAAACGGCCTTCAATATTTCTTTATTTGTGGGCGTGTTTACGGTTATGATTGCTTTTTCACTTTATGCCGTAAAGTTCTCAACTGTATATTATATTCTGATTTGCGGTCTTGCAGGTGTACTCTTTTATTTCATTTCTAAGCTTAAGAAAAGTGAAAAGGAGGGTGAATGATGGTTTACTTAAAGCTCTTTCTTACTTTTCTTGAAATAGGCGCAGTTTCCTTCGGCGGTGGCTACGGGATGATTTCCCTTATGAGGGAAAAGGTGTTGCTCAACGCCTGGCTCACGGAAGAAGAGCTTCTTAATTTCATTGCCGTCGCGGAATCTACCCCAGGTCCTATTGCGGTCAATATGGCAACCTTTGTAGGCTCAAGTCAGGGCGGCTTTTTTGGCAGTCTTTTTGCTACATTAGGCGTAGTGCTGCCGTCATTTATAATTATACTTATAATTGCGGCGCTTATCGGTAACCTTCTTAAATATAAGCCTGTCAATGCTTTTCTTTCGGGCGTAAAGCCTTGTGTTGTTGCCTTGATTTTTGCTACTGCTCTTACAATGCTTTTGTCAAAGCTTGCGGGAATTGGCGTTGTGGGCGATACATTTAAGCCTGACCCTTCAGGAGTGTTGATTCTCGCCTTAGTCGTTGCGGCTTCGCTTTTATGGGAAAAGTTCAGAAAGAAAAAAATCTCACCGATTCTGTTGATTGTTTTTTCTGCTTTTTTAGGTATTGTGTTTTATTCATAAGAAAACGATACGGATATCAGTTTGTTGTTAAAAAATATGATGAAGGCATATAATTAACTATAAATATAAAGGAGAAAGAAAAATGGGAAAGAAAATTATTGTTGCAGGCGGCGGTCACGGCGGTATAGGCTGTGCGGCTTTGCTTGCCAAAAAAGGCTTTGACGTAACAGTTTACGAAAAATGTGAAAGAAATGATATCGGCTACGATTGGACCGATATTTTTGACAGAAAGGCTTTTGCTGCAATCGGTATGGATATGCCGTCTGAGGACAAGTGGTGTCTTAAGAATGATATGACCTTTTACGGTCCTAATATGACAATGGCACTTGTTCAAAATACTCCCGTAGATCAGCTTGAAATTCAGATGGAGAGAAAGGTGCTTTATGATTGCATAATCGAATACGCAGAAAGCTGCGGCGTTAAGTTTGAATTCGGTAACGCTGTCGAAGCACCCATTATGCTCGGTAACAGAGTTGTGGGTATTAAAACTGAAAAAGGTGATATTTACGGCGATCTCGTTATTGACTCCTGCGGTATGAACTCTCCCGTAAGAGCAAAGCTTCCCGAATATCTCGGCATTCAGCACGAGGCACAGCCCTTTGAACGCTTCTATGTATGGAGAGGCTTTTACGAAAAGCTTCCTTGCGAGAATATCCCCGATAAGTTCAGACTTATGCTTTTCCATAAGGGAAAGCTCGGTATTTCCTGGGTAGCCGAGGAAGAGGAGTATACTGATGTTCTTATCGGCAGATTTATTGAGCCTGATATGCAAGAGGTTGAGAAGACTCTTGCCGTTCTCCGTGAGGAAAACGGTCACCTTGGTAAAAAGCTTGTGAGAGGCGGCGCTTTTGCACAGATTCCCGTAAGACAGCCTCTTGCTGTTCTTGTTGCTGACGGTTACGCCGCAATCGGTGACTGCGCTTTTATGACCGTTCCCATTATCGGTTCAGGTATTGCTAATAGTATGAAGGCTGCAAAAATTCTTGCCGAAGTAATCTGTGAGGATAAAACCGAAAGCTATAGTGCTGCCGCTCTCTGGAGTTATCAGAAAAAATACTGGGCAGAGATCGGTAACTCAATGGCACCTATGGCGGCTGTCAAGCTTCTTCTTACCCGCCTTGAGCCTCAGGAAATTGACTACATATTTGAAAAGGGTATCCTTAATGCCGAGGATATGACAATCAGTGCAGATACAACAAGTCTTTTTGATATGGTTAAGGATATGATTGAGCCTGAAGCACTCAAAGCAAAAATCACAGGTCTTGCAGGCAATCCTGCTGTGCTTAAGAAAATCCTCCGTATGGTTAAGGATATTGCGGCTGTGACAGTTGCAACGACGCTTATGCCTAAAGCTTACGAGGTTAATAAGGTCCGCAAATGGGCGCAAATGTATAACAATTGCTTTAAGCGCTGAAAAAATTATCCCACCGTTCTGAAACGGTGGGATTTTTCTCTCTTTAAACATTGAAAAGTATTTTAGCGTTTTCGTTGCAGATATTAATAAGCTCCTGAACGCCGATAGCTTTAATTTCCGCTATCTTTTCAGCGGTATATGCAATGTGAGCCGAGTCACAACGCTGACCTCTGAAGGGAACGGGCGTCATATAAGGTGCATCTGTTTCAAGTAAAAGTCTGTCGAGCGGGAGATATTCAACCACTTCAACAGGCTTTTTTGCGTTCTTGAAGGTAACAGCACCTCCTATACCGATATACATACCGAGCTTTACGATTTCCTTTGCCATTTCAGCGGAGCCTGAAAAACAGTGAACAACACCCTTAGGTCTGTACTTTTTAAGCAGGTTCATTGTGTCCTCGTGTGCTTCACGGTCGTGAATAATTACAGGAAGACTGAGTTTGTTTGCTAAAGCAAGCTGTCTCTCAAAAACTTCAAGCTGTCTTTCTCTCGGGGAGAAATCGTAGTGATAATCAAGACCGATTTCTCCTACAGCTACAACCTTTTCTTTCTGATAAAGCTCTTCAATTTCAGCAAGGTCGCTTTCGGTTGTTTCCTCCGCCTCGTGAGCATGAACACCGACAGCGGCATAAATGAAATCATATTTTCCGGCAAGTTCAAGAGTAGTGATACTTGATTTGAGGTCGCAACCGCAATTTACAATATGGCTTACGCCTTTTTCCTTCAGCGAGCAGAGTAGCTCGTCTCTGTCTTCGTCAAAGCGTGAGTCGTCATAGTGTGCGTGTGTGTCGAAAATATTGCTATACATTATCTTACCTTTGAGCCTGCGGGAATTCCGTCAACGAAAATAACCTTAACATCATCTTCGGAGCAGTCAGCGGCAAGAATCATGCCCTGACTTTCAACGCCGCAAAGAACTGCGGGCTTGAGATTGGAAACAACAATAATGCTCTTGCCGATAAGGTCTTCGGGCTTGTACCACTTTGCAATACCTGAAGCAACAGTTCTGGGAGTGCCTGTGCCGTCATCAAGGGTAAGCTTGAGAAGCTTCTTTGCGCGCTTTACACCTTCGCAGTCGGTGATTTTTGCAACGCGGAGGTCTACTTTTGCAAAGTCATCAATACCGATTTTGGCAACACCTTCAATTTCAGCCTTCTTTTCTTCCTGAACGGTTTCCTCATAGCTCTTTTCGTTTTCCTGAGCAGCCTTCTGCTGAGCCTCAATGTCAGCCATAAACTTTTCAGCATCAATACGGGCGAAGAGGGGAGTAGGAGTGCCTACCTTATTGCCGCTTACAAGAGCGCCGAAGGAAGCAAGGCTGTCATAATCGGCAATATCACAGTTGATTTGCTCAAGAATAGCCTTTGAGGTATCAGGCATAAAGGGTGAAACAAGGATAGCGATGTATCTGATTCCTTCAAGAAGATTGTAAAGCACAGTGCCGAGTCTTTCCTTGTTTGCTTCATCCTTGGCAAGCACCCAGGGAGCGGTTTCGTCGATATACTTGTTGCAACGCTTTGCAAGATTGATAACTGCTTCAACTGCATCAGCCATATGGTATGTGCTGATTTTGCTGTCAACAGCCTTAACGGTTTCAAGTGCGAAGGCCTTGAGCTCTTCGTCAAGTGCTTCAGGGCAGGTAGGAGCCATAACTGTGCCGTCAAAGTATTTGTTTGTCATAGCAACTGTTCTGTTAACAAGGTTGCCGAGAGTGTTGGCAAGGTCGGAGTTAAATCTCTCAATAATAGTGCTGTAAGAGATTGAGCCGTCGTTTGCGTGAGGCATTTCTGAAAGAAGATAATACCTTGTAGCATCAACACCGATAAGTTTTGAAAGCTCGTCAGCATAGATAACGTTGCCCTTTGATTTGCTCATCTTGTCCTCACCGAAAAGAAGCCAGGGATGACCGTAAACCTGCTTGGGAAGCTCCTCGCCGAGAGCCATAAGCATAATGGGCCAGTAAATAGTATGGAAGCGCACAATGTCCTTACCGATGATGTGCACATCTGCGGGCCAGTACTTTTTGTAAAGGTCACTTGAACCGTCGGGATCATAGCCGAGGGCGGTGATGTAGTTTGAAAGAGCATCAATCCATACGTATACAACGTGTCTCTCATCGAAGGAAACGGGGATACCCCATTTAAAGGATGTTCTTGAAACACAGAGATCCTGAAGGCCCGGCTTGATGAAATTGTTGAGCATTTCCTTTTTACGGCTTTCGGGATAAATGAAGTTTTCGTTTTCTTCAATATATTCCTCAAGCTGCTTCTGGTATTTTGAAAGACGAAGGAAATAAGCCTCTTCCTTTGCCTTCTTTACCTCTCTTCCGCAGTCGGGGCACTTACCGTCAACAAGCTGGGCCTCGGTCCAGAAGGATTCGCAGGGAGTACAGTAAAGTCCCTCATATTCGCTCTTGTAAATATCGCCCTGGTCGTAGAGCTTTTTGAAAATCTTCTGTACACAGGCCTCGTGGTAGTCGTCTGTAGTACGGATGAATTTGTCATAGGTTGTGTTGGGAGTGTCACAGATGCCCTGAATTTCGCCAGCAATCTTGTCAACGTATTCCTTGGGAGTTACACCTGCACTTTTTGCATACTCCTCGATTTTCTGACCGTGCTCGTCAGTTCCCGTAAGGAAAAAGACATCATAGCCTACAAGTCTCTTGTAGCGGGCGATTGCGTCAGTGAGAACTATTTCATAGCTGTTGCCGATATGAGGCTTTCTTGAGGTATAGGCAATAGCTGTTGTGATGTAAAATTTACCCTTGTTCATTTAAAAGCTTCCTTTCAATATATAATACCTTTCATATTTTACCAACATTAC
>JAZOVO010000013.1:0-18058 GCA_045658745.1 Acutalibacteraceae bacterium
CAATGTTTACACTTATTCAGAACAGGTTATTAATGCAATCTTCCCCGAAACACTCAATCATCTGCTTGACCTTCAGGAAAAGCTTGAATGTCAGGTTACTGACTGTGTTGTTTATTTTGCTGAGCATGTAAACAAGGATTATACTGATGTTGCTACTCAGGATGTTATTGATGAAATTGCAACCGCAAAGTCCAAGCTTGCAGAACTTAACGCTCTTAAGAGCAGCGTTGATTATGCAGATAACCTTTCACTTCTTGATCTTCCTTTTGCAAATGCGGATACATTCATTGAGTATCTTTATGCGCTTCTTGCAGAACGCTTCTCAAAGGAAGTTATTGCAGCTGATGATCTTTACAATGAACTTGGAAGACCCACCGAGCTTGACATCGCTGACTTTTCAAAAATGAATGTTGTTATGAAAAACCTTGAAGATGCTATCTATGAGTATCTTGTAAATGAAGGTGAAAATTCACGCATTTCAGCTGATGTGCTCGCAAAATATAATGCACTTAAAACAGAATTTTATGATGTTTACAATGCTTTCCTTGTAGACCGCGGATTCAAGGAATTTAAGCAGACTAATATTGACATTTACAGAAATGACAATATTGATGAATTCTTCCGTGAAAACGCTGATCATAATAAAGATGGTATAGGCGATTATAAGGTAGATGATACCAATGTCGAACAAATCATTGATCTTCTTGAGGCCGCTCTTAAGGATCCCACGGTCGCTAAGCTTCTTGGTGACCTTATCAATAAGGACGAGAATGGCGACCCCACAGGTGAGCCCTTTGATATCGGTAATCTTGTAGGTGGACTTCTTGAAGGTATTTATAGCGATGATCTTATTAATACTCTTATTCAGTTTGTATACCCTGCTGTTTCAAACGAATTTGTAAAGGTTTGGGCAACACTTCCCAAGGCAATTGACGAAAAGGGTCTTGTTGTTTCCGGCGACATGACTGCGGACGTTTATGTAAACCTTTATCTTGATGCTGTTGAATCAGCAACCGACGGCCTTAACATTCCTCTTTTCCCGTCAACACTCGGTGCTGCAATTAAAGCAAGCTTCCCTGGTAAGTATGACGAGGCAGCAAACATTCTTATACAGGCAACCACAAAAGCAAAATGCTCCGTTAATGAAAACAACGAAGCAATCCCTGAATCAATTGTTACTCCCTGGAACGATGCGGTTCTTTACACCGATAAGGTTGATGCTGACGGTAACGTTGTTCTTGATGACAGCGGCAATCCCACAAAGGTTCTTAATCTTAAGTGGGGTGTAGACGAAGCAGAGGATAAAAAGGAAGCTTTCCTTCAGGCTGCTTCCGCAGCTCTTTACGGTCTCGAGCCTCTCCTTCTTGCAATCCTTTGCAACAAGGAAATGGACAGATATGATGATTACATCGGTAACGGTGAAGGTAAACTTGACAATCTTGTTGTATATGTTGAAGTTGACGGTGCAATGGTTTATGCACAAAGCGTTAACCTTAATCTTAAGGCTACACCGAATGACGGTTACAACAATGTGATTGCGCCTCTCTTTGAGCTTCTCGGAATTGAAGCCCCTAATGGTAGAAACTTCAATTCTGTAAGGGATGTTCTTGAAAAGGGACTTCTTGAACCTCTTGACACAGTAATAGCAAGGCTTGAAGCAAATCCCATCAAGACACTTCTTGATATTCTTCCCAATCTTGCTTATGCAGCAGAAGCTGACCTTCTTCTCACAAAGCTTGAGTATCTTGAAACAACTCTTAATTATTCGGCAGGTGCAATAGTTAACATTGACCTTAACACCTCAAATCTGGGCGGACTTCTTACAACTTGGGGTATAGGTGCTCTTGTACAGGCTGCACTTGACGGTATGATTAAAGGTCTTGGTGAAGGCGTTGGTTGGAATAACAACGTTATTTCAAACTTTAAGCTTTCAGATGTTCAGAAGGGTGAAGTAGAAGTTAAGCTCGCTGAATTCCTTGATATCGGCTCACTTCTTGGCGGTGCTGACCTTTCAAACTTTGCAGGTCTCTGGAGTATGATTTCAGGTCTGGTACCTATGCTTGCTGAAGTTCCCGCTCCTGATGCAGCGCTTCTTGCAACTCTCGGCGAGCTTATTGAAATTCCCACAAAGAGAAGCAAAAAGGCTTACACCGGCGGTACAGCAGGTATGGCTTACCATATTAAGGCAAACAGAGCCGACGTTCTTAAGTATCTCATTAAGTGGGTACTGGAAAGCGGTCTTCTTAACGGTGTTGTTGCAAATCCTTCAGAGCTTGTTACATCAATTTTTGACAACCTTGCAAACAATCCCCGTAACGCAATTGCTGCAATTGTAGAGCTTCTCACACAGGAGACAATTTACGCTGCAAAGACATACTCCTGGTATGACGGTATAATTGACGGTGAATCAGTAGTAGGCAACTCAGCTTATGAAATCTATCTCAACCCCAACAATGACTGGACAGAAGCAAAGGCAGACTATCTCTATAACAACATTGATACTCTTCTTGTAACAATCTTTACAATGGCAGGTCTTGATCTTGATGAGAACGCCGAAGGTGCACAGACTGACCTTGCAGCCTTCCTTGACGGCGCTGTTGGCGGACTTCTTTCTGACAAGACACTTACAGCTCTTGCAAATGTTCTTGCAATGCTTGATCTTAATGAGCTTCTCAATAAGGATAAGACAGAGGAAGAAAAATCAAAGGCTATTGACGTTAACGGACTTATTAAGTCATATCTCGGTCTTGACCTTGCAGCTATAGCTGCAAAATATGCTGACGTTGCAGCAGCAGTTGAAGCTGACCCCGAATATGTACATAATTTCGGTGTTGACGCAGCAGAAAATAAGGGTGCAGCCTTTGTAGCCGCTCTTGCAGAAATGCTTGAGCCTCTCAGTATGGTTCTTGATTTCATCCTCGACGGCAGCAACATCACAATCACCATCAACGGTGAAACTGTAACACTCCTCGGTGCAGAGGGCTACAAGAACGGTATTGTTCCTCTCCTTGAAGCACTCGGCTGTACTGTAGAAGCTGACCCTGAAAACTCACTTGAAGCAACACTTAACGCACTTGTTGCAAAGATTGAAACAATCACAAAGTCAGAAGCTCCCGTTAAGGCTATCATTGATCTCCTTCCCGGTCTCTTCTACTTCATCACAAGCAACGGTCTTTCAACAACCGTTCTCAACCTTCTCCAGCCCGTACTCGTAATCGTTGACACAATCCGTCCCGTATTTGACGTGATGGCTCTTATCAACGGTATTGAAATCGGTGAAGAAGGCAATAAGAAGACTCTTGAAGAGCTTCTTGGTGGCAAGCTTAATCTTGAACGCCTTGATCTCGGCTTCATCTTTGATCTTCTTCCTGCACTTGTTCCTGCAATTGCTGACCTTGACCTTTCAGGTTTTGTAAACGTAATCTATGACATCTGCAACAGCGTTGGTGTAGAATACACATCAGCTGCAGCAGTAGCAAATACTGCAAACGGTAAGGCTAAGAAGGGTGCATACAGCGCAGACTTCACTCAGGCTGACCTTCTTACAGTAGTTCTTTCATTCGTTCTTGAATGGGCAACTGTTCCTGCAAACGCAGCAAAGCTTGATGAGCTTCTCGGCACAAACGGCATCATTGCTGCACTTAAGGATGTATTTGCTGACGTTAAGATTGAATACGGCACACCTAACTGGATGTACTGGTTCAACGGCGATGAAAAAGCATTCGAAGCTTATGTCGCAGGCGACACAGATCTTCCCAATACCCTTTACGCTCTCGAATATCCCAACGATTGGACCGAGGCTAAGGCACAGTACATCGCTGCTGAGCTTCCCTCGCTTGTTGATATGATTATCGGTCTTATCAATAAGGATAAGGCAGACGCTCCCGCAACACTTTCAGCTCTCCTTAACGGTCTTATTGAAGAAAATATCAACGCAGATACACTCAACGGTCTCGTTGCTATGATCGCTGACCTCCTTAAAGATGTTGATAACAACCTTCTCACTCTTGCAGGTGTTCTTCTCAGTGACGGCGAAGGCGATAAGATTGACATCGTTGGCCTTAAGAACTACACATGCACAGCAGAAATCAACTCACTCAGCGATTTCATCAACGAGCTTGCAAACGTGCTTGATACTTACGCAAGCGGTCTTGTTGACTGGCTCTTCTTCGGTGATGACTTCCGCTTTGCTAAGAAGTCAGACGGAAAGACAGATACAATCGTTATCAACGGCGGATACGGCTATAAAAAGGGTCTCGCACTTATTCTCGAAGCTCTCGGTTGTGCTCTTCCCGCAGAAGCAAACACCAAGTCAGTTCTCGGTGCACTTGCTGATCGCGTAGACGATATCCTTGATGACACAGACGGTAAGGTTCTTGTTGACGAGGTTCTCGAGCTTCTTCCCAACCTTATCTACTTCCTTAACGCAAACGGCGCAGGCGTAGCAGTTGACAATCTTCTCCAGCCCGTAAATGCTCTTCTTACAAAGCTTGAAGCATTCGGTCTCAATGTTAATATTGCTGACCTCCTTGCAGGCATAGAGGTAAACGGTGAGCCTCTTGAGCTTGACCTTGCAAACCTTTCACTTGCAAATGTTGTTGAAATTCTTAAGAAGGTTCTTCCCGGCTTTGACTTTACCGTTGTTGAAGATTACCTTGTAAACTTCTGCACAGGTAAGATCACAAAGGGTACTTACATCTATAAGATGACAGCTCCCAAGGAAGACGTTGTAACAATTATCCTTACAATCGCACTTCTCTTTGTTAAGGATGAAGATAACGCTGCAAAGCTTGACGAAATGCTTAACACAGACATCATTTCAGCTCTTGACGAAGTATTCGCAAGCACTCCTGTTGAGTATCTCTATCCCGATTACAACTACTTCAACGGCGAAATCAATGTTGATGAAGGTACAATCGATGTAATCGAAAGCGCAATCACTTATCCCAACGACTGGACAGAAGAAAAGTCCGCTGAGATTGCAAAGAATCTTCCTGCTCTTGTTGATGCAGTTATCAAGATGATTGCAATTAAGGGTGTGAAGTATGATTCACTCGAAGCACTTCTTAATAATCTTCTTTCAGAGGCAAATGTCTTCTCTGCAAAGACTCTCAATGACCTCGTTGGTCTTATCGCAAATCTCCTTGCAAACGTTGATGACGAGCTTCTTAAGTTCGGTGCTCTTCTTAACGTTGATATCGTAGGCCTTAAGGGCTACAATTGCACAAAGGAAATTGATAGTGTTGAAGCATTTGCAGAAGAGCTTGCAAATATCCTCAACACCTATGCAAAGGGTGTTGTTGAATGGCTTCTTCTCGGCGACGACATCAAGCTCGGTGTAAGTGACGTTGATGCTAAGGGCACAAAGCTCGAAGGTGAAGATATCATCACAATCAACGGTGCTAACGGTTATGCAGAAGGCCTTGCACTTCTTCTTGAAGCACTTGGTTGTAAGAATCTTCCCGAGGTTTACGATGTTGAAAATCTTAATACAGCAGACGTTGTATCAGGTGTTCTCGCTTCACTCGCAGCACGTATCGATGAAATTCTTGACGATCCCGTCAATGAAATCATCAATCTTCTTCCCAACCTTGTTTACTTCCTCAATGCAAACGGCGTTGCAGCAGTAGTAAACAATACCGCAGGCGCATTCAACGCTCTTGCTCTTAAGCTTAAGTCATTCGGTCTTGACATCTCTCTCAATGATCTTGTAAATCTTCCCGAGCTTATGGGTATCGAAGACAAGTATGTAGAGGGTGACGATGTAATCGGTCTTGACAACATTACAATCAAGTCACTTCTCAAGGCTGTTTCACTTATGACAGATCTTGACCTTACAGTTCTTGAAGATGTACTTGCAGGCTTTGCTCTCGGCGAAGTAAAGGCTTACGATTCAGTAAGCAGCCTTGGCTACACAGCTAAGATGGAATACACCGAAGCTAAGGACAAGCACGATATGATTACCGTACTTGTAACAGCAGTTCTTCTCACAATTGTTGAAAATGAAGATAACGCTGCAAAGCTTGATGAAATGCTCGGTCTTGAGCCCGGCATCATCTCAGCTCTTAAGGATGTATTTGCTGAGGGTACTATCTCATACGTAGCTCCCGATTGGGATTACAACCTTGCCGATAACGGCACAGTTGATGCGATGAAGTATTCAATTACTTATCCCAACAACTGGTCAGAAGCAACAGCTCTTTATGTAACAGAGCTTGTTAAGAGTGAAGAGTTCGATAAGCTTATCGCAGGCCTTATCGACAGCAACTATGCTTCACTCGGCGCGCTTCTTACCGATAAGGTTAACGTATTTACAAGCGCTAACCTCCAGACAATCGTAGACCTTCTTGCAAACCTTCTTAAGGATATTGACGACGGTCTCCTTGCAGCAGCAGGTATTCTTCTTGATGTTGATGTTGTAGGTCTTAAGAATCATCCGATTCCCGCTGACATCGATACAGTTGAAGAGTTTGCAGCAGAGCTTGCAATTATCCTTAATGCATATGCTAAGGGTGTTGTTGAATGGCTCCTTCTCGGCGAAGACTACAGATTCTTCGTTAAGGACGTTGACGCTGAGGGTATCCCCGTTGACTTCATCGTAATCAACGGCGCAGAGGGTTATGCAAACGGTCTTGCACTTCTCCTTGAAGCACTCGGCTGTAAAAACCTTCCCGCAGCAGACGGTGAAACTGATGCTATTGTAACAGGCGTTCTCACCTCACTTGCAAATCGTATCACAGAAATCTTCGCAGATCCCGTAGATGAAGTGATCAATCTTCTTCCCAACCTTCTCTACTTCCTCAACACCAACGGTGTTGCAGCAGTAGTCAAGAACACAACAGCAGCTCTTACAGCTCTTGTTGCTAAGCTTGAGGTATTCGGCATTGAGCTTGATCTCAATGAGCTTGTAAACCTTAAGAAGCTTATGAAGATTGAAGATACTGATGCTAAGATCAGCCTCGATAACCTTACAGTAGAAGCACTTCTTGAAGCAGTTTCTTACATGGTTGAAGGCCTTGACCTTACACTTGTTAAGGATGTACTTGTTAACTTCGGTCTTGTTGAGGCAGAAGCTTACACATCAGTAAGTGATTCTTACGCAGTCGGCGATGCTAAGAAGATGGGCTACGAAGCAGGTGTCTTCGAGGCTCACGATATGGTAACAGTTCTTGCTAACATCGTTATTCTCACAATTGCTGATGAAGACAATGCAGAATTCGTTAAGGGTCTTGTAGGTGAAGACATCTATAAGGTAATTCTCAACCTTCTCAATATGTCAGAAGCAGAGATCAAGGAATTCAGCTGGATGTACAAAGACAGAGTAGGTGAAACCTTCACAACTCTTGAAACATCAGACCTTTACAATGATTGGCCCTTATACGGACCCTTCTACACAGAGGAAATGGCAGCATACATTGCTGATAACTTCGGCGAGTTTGTTGACAATATCCTTTATCTCCTCGGTCTTGAAATCAACGGTGTACAGATCAATACTCTTACACAGCTCATCAACGAGCTCCTTGACGGCTCACTCTACAACAGCTCCAACATCATTGCAATCCGTGATGCACTTGCAGGCGTTCTTGCAAATGTTGAAAAGCTTGAGGTTAAGGGTGTAGTTGTAGGCGGCTACATTGCTGACGTTCTTAAGACTGCAGGTATCGCAGATATCAAGGCAGTAGCAGCTGTTGAGGTACCCGAATTCGAAAAGGATAAGGAGCAGTTCGTAGCATCACTCTGCGACGTTCTTGAGCCTCTCAGCGGTATTCTTAAGTATGTTCTTGCAAATCAGGATATTTCCTTCTTCGTAGATCTCGATAAGAGCGGTCTCATCACTCTTAAGGGCGGCGAAGGCTACAGATACGGTATCATTCCTCTTCTTGAGGTTCTCGGCTGTGAGAATATTCTTACTCCCGACGCTTACTATGCAGCAATTGCAGCAGGCGATAATGATACTCTTATCACATCAATCCTTACTCCTCTTCTTGCAAGAGTTGACAAGATTATCGCTGATCCCGCAAACGAGATTCTTGAAATCCTTCCCAACATTATCTACTTCATCAACTCCAACGGTCTTGATACAGTAGTTAAGAACACTCTCAACGCTGTTTACTCACTTCTCGGTGCAATTGAGCCCGTTGCAAAGATTGACATCTATGAGCTTATCGGTGTTGACCTTGCAGAGATCGATATGAACTGGCTTGTTGACAAGCTTCTCGGCATACTTGCTGATGCAGGCTATGACTTCAAGGCTAAGGATCTTGATCCTATCGCAGAGCTTACAATCGGTACACTTGAAAAGTACGACTCACTCAGCGGTAAGGAAGCCTACAGAATGGTTTACACACCTGACGGCGGCATTGAAGGCGGTAAGAAGGAGCTTGTAACAGTAATTCTCAGACTTCTTGTTACATTCCTTATGCACGAAAAGAATGCTGAAATCGTTGTTGACTTCCTTAGCGACAACCTCGGTATGTCAGCTGACGCAAAGGATTATCTCACCCGTCTTATTAAGTCAATCGCTGCAGTTCCCACAACAACCTACCTTGGTATGGATCAGGCTCTTGCAGTTATCTACTATCTCTTCTACAGTGCCGACATCGGCGCAGGTGAAGCTGTAGGTAGCTTTAAGGATCTTGGTGCTGAATGGGCTATCATCCTCAATGAGCTTGGCGGAACAGCGCCTGATACAATCGGTGGTATCCTCAACGACCTTCTCGGTGACGATATTATTGACAGCGACCGTTTCGCTCCCAGCGGACTTATCGGCTTCTTCCAGAAGATTATCGACTGGTTCAATAAGATTATCGAATGGTTCAAAAACCTCTTTAATTAAGAGTAACGGTTAATCCGTTTAAAATCAGACGCCCTCGGGCGTCTGATTTTTTATGCTATAAAAAAATCCCCGACAAAAGTCGGGGGAGTAAGCAAAAAGCTTTATAAAGATATGTCCGAAATATCACACGTGCATTTTTTCATATCAACGGTTTTCTCGTCAATAAAAGTAACACCTTCACTCATAAGTAAATCACGCTGAACGTTTGCGCCGCCGAATGCAAAGGCTTCGGCAACTCTGCCGTCCTTTTTAACAACGCGGTGGCAGGGGATAACGCCCGGCTCCGGGTTAACATGCAAAGCGTATCCGACAACCTGCGACCAACGCGGATTTCCCGCTGCTGCGGCAACCTGACCGTAGGAAGCAACCTTGCCCTCGGGTATTTTTCTGACAACAGCATATATTTTTTCAAAGGTGTTCATAGTATACCTCTTTTGACAGTTTAAAATATTTTGTGCATAAACTGTACTGAATATTATATAATTCGGATTTTCTTTGCGATTTCCTTGCCGTTAACACTTATAAAGCCGAAGCTGGGATATCTCATTCCTGCCTGTATTAACTCACCGTTGATTTTTGCGGAAAGAATATGCGGAGTTTCTACGAGCATTTCAATTTCATCATAAACGTACCCGTCAATTATAAGCTCATTGGTACGCTTGACTCTGCGGAATATTATGCTGTGACCATTGTATTCAGCTTTAGCGAGAACGCGGAACTTTACATCTGTTTCGGCTCTTCTTATGTACGAGGAGTTTTCGTTATTGGCTATAACTTCGTTTCCGTACGAATCCGTGAGCAGTGAATTTCCTGTTTCTGCAATGCCTTCACCGAGGTTGTTATTGTCTTTTAGAGTTTTCAGGCTTTTGCCCGTGACTATACCCACAATAAGGTAATAGAGCACAAGCACATGAAATCCGATATCTATTATTGATGAAGCAAAATCTGCCGAAAAATCGAAAAACGGAATCATATATAATGTGTCAATGATGAAAAGCACCGTTGCAAGTATAAACCATCTGTAATCCTTCTTGCTCATAAACCAACTGAGCAGATACAGACCGATGACAACAACGGCAATGGTTATGCCGTAAATGAAACTTCCTGCATATACATAGCACGAGGCAACGGCAGAATAGGGAATAATGGCTGAAAAAAGCATTATTGTTTCACTGCCAAAAAACATCAATACAATGTTGACAACGGTAAGTACAATCATAATCAGCAGGTCAGCTCTTGCACTTGAATAACGTTTGATGTGAGCATCAAGGGTGCTTGTTGCAGGTGCATTTGTGTTTTTCATTTTTATATCTCTCCTTTTAAAATAAAAAAGTGCGCCGCAAAGACGCACCGAAAAATGCATCTCTACTGCTGCGACACAAAAATCAAAAACCTGTTTTGGGTATATTGAATCTGAGATACACTTTTACCAAAGTGTTTCCCAAACAGGCAATATTATGATTTCATGTCGCAACTATACTTTACCACTTTTTTTCAAAAAGTGCAATACTGTTTTCAAAATAACATTTTTTCTATTGACAAATGACAGTGATATATAGTAAAATTACCTCATAAATTCAATACATTAAAGGCATTGATAAAAGAAGCACATTTATCTTACTTCTCAGAGAGCGGTGTCCGTGGCTGTAAGCACCGTAAGGCGGAAAATGTTGCTGCTGCTTTTTGAGCTGTTCCCGAAAGGGTAACCGTATGTCTGCGTTAAAGGCACAAGAGTGGCACTTAATGTGCAATTCGGGTGGTACCGCGAGCTATCTCGTCCTGATTATTAGGACGGGATTTTTTTATTTTAAGCTAAAAACCTTAACAATGAAAGGAAAGATAAACTATGCAGTGGATGGGTTTAAATGAAATCAGAGAGAAATACCTCTCATTTTTTGAAAGTAAGGAGCATTTAAGACTCCCCAGCTTTTCACTTGTACCTCAGGGGGATAAGAGCATTCTTCTTATCAACGCAGGTATGACACCGATGAAAAAGTACTTTACAGGTGAGGTTACTCCTCCCCGTAACAGAGTTACAACCTGTCAGAAGTGTATCCGTACACCTGATATTGAAAATGTAGGTAAGACCGCGCGTCACGGTACTTACTTTGAAATGCTCGGCAACTTCTCCTTTGGAGATTATTTCAAAAGAGAAGCAACTGCCTGGGCTTGGGAATTCTTCACAAAGGTGCTTGAAATTCCCGAAGAGCTCCTTTACGTGAGCGTTTACCTTGAGGACGACGAAGCTTTCGACATCTGGACAAAGGAAGTGGGCGTTGACCCCTCACATATGGTACGCTTCGGCAAGGAGGATAACTTCTGGGAGCACGGTGCAGGTCCCTGCGGCCCCTGCTCTGAAATCTATTTCGACAGAGGTCCGTCAAAGGGTTGCGGAAGCCCCGATTGTAAGGTTGGATGTGACTGTGACCGCTTTATTGAAGTATGGAACCTTGTTTTCACACAGTTTGAAAATGACGGTAACAATAATTATACCCGCCTTGCTCATCCTAACATTGATACAGGTATGGGTCTTGTGAGACTTGCCTGTGTAATCCAGGATGATGATAACCTCTTTGAGGTTGACACCGTGCAGAATATTATGAAGCACATCATCAGAATTGCAGGCATCAATTATCACGACGATGCAAACAAGGATATTTCTCTTCGTGTTATAACTGACCATATCAGAAGCACAACCTTTATGGTAGGTGACGGTGTAACTCCCTCAAACAGCGGCAGAGGCTATGTTTTAAGAAGACTTCTCCGCCGTGCAGCAAGACACGGACGTCTTATCGGTATCGACAGACCCTTCCTCTCTGAGGTTTGCGAAACTGTTATTGCTGAAAACGCCAACGCATATCCCAACCTTGTTGAGAAGAAGGGCTATATCAAGAAGGTTATCTCAATGGAAGAGGACAGCTTCTACAAGACCATCGACTCAGGTCTCGGTATCCTCAACGAAATGATGGAGAAGGCTGAAAACGGTATTCTTTCAGGTGAGGACGCCTTCAAGCTTCAGGATACCTACGGCTTCCCCATTGACCTTACAAAGGAAATTGCCGAGGAAAATAAGCTTGCTGTTGACAAAGCAAAATTCCGTGAGCTCGTCGAAGAGGCAAGACAGAAGGCAAAGAGCGGCAGAGGCGCAACTGCTGAATCTGACTGGAGAAATACCGGTGTTTCACTCAAGGATCTTCCTGCAACTGTGTTTACCGGCTACACAGAGAACAATACCGAAGCAACAGTTCTTGCAATTGTTGCCGACGGCGAGAGGAAGGATTTCATCGAGGACGGCGACGCTGCAACTCTTATCCTTGATAAAACCTCCTTCTATGCTGAAAGCGGCGGACAGGTAGGTGACTGCGGTAAAATTACCGTTGGCGAAAGCATCTTCGAGGTTGCAAAGACAACAAAGGACGCTGACGGTGCAGTTCTTCATCACGGTACACTTACAGGTGACGGTATCAAGGTGGGCGACAGCGCTGTTACGTCTTACTGTGAAAAGGCTCGTCAGGCAACTGTGAGAAACCATACATCTGCACACCTTCTTCAGGCAGCCTTGAGAGAGGTTCTCGGCTCACACGTTGAGCAGGCAGGTCAGCTTGTTGATAAGGATGTATGCCGTTTTGACTTTGTTCATTTCGCGGCTATGACTCAGGAGGAAATCAATCTCGTTGAAGAAAAGGTTAACGATATTATCCTTTCCGCTATAGATGTTGATGTAAGAGAAATGCCTATCGAGGAAGCCAAGGCTATGGGAGCAATGGCTCTCTTCGGTGAAAAGTACGGTGATGTTGTCCGTGTTGTAAAGGTCGGCGATTTCTCGACCGAGCTTTGCGGCGGTGCGCACGCTGAAAATACCGGCAAAATCGGTCTTTTCAAAATCGTTAACGAATCCTCTGTTGCCGCCGGTGTAAGAAGAATTGAAGCAGTTACAGGTAAAAATGTAATGAAATATATCTACTCAAAGCTTCAGCTTATTTCTGAGACCGCAGCAGCAATCAAGGTTGCAAATGCAAATGACCTTGCCGTTAAGGCTAATGCTCTTATGGGTGACCTTAAGGCTAAGGAAAAGGAAATCGAAAAGCTTTCAGGTGTTCTTGCAAATATCAAGACTGAGTCAATGCTTTCAAACGCAGCCAAGTTCGGTGATGTAATGCTTGTTACTGCCTTCCTTGAGGATACAACAGTAGATGAGCTTCGTAAAATGTGTGACCTTGTAAAGAGCAAGGGCGAAAATTACGTAGGTGTAATCGGCGGCGTTCAGAAGGCAAAGGGTACGGGTAACATCTGTACTTGTTGCGGTAAGTCTGCAGTTGCTTGCGGTGCTCACGCAGGTAACCTTGCAAGAGAGGTTGCAAAGCTTGCAGGCGGTTCAGGCGGCGGTAAGCCCGACAGTGCAATGGCAGGCGCAAAGGACGTAAATGCACTTCCCGAGGCAATCAGAAAGGCAGAGGAAATTCTTTCTGCTATGCTTTAATGAAGGGTCTGATAAAAATGAAAAAGCTTTCAGCAGTTTTTGCAACAATTTTGTTGTTGATATCTTTAACTGTATATTCCGTGGCGGCTTATGATTATTCCGTTTTTGAGGCTGAATTTGATATACCTGATGAATTTTCGGTGTTCTACGGTGAAGAATATATGCATGAAACGGAGGCATTCAGATTTGTTGCCGAGGATAATAGTGTTGAGCTTTCGTGCTATCATCTTGAAAATACCGACGAAACTTCATTCTTCTTTACAAATCTGACTGAATCGGTGGAATATTTTTTTGACAATATTTCGGCTTTTGACAACAGTGATTTCACCTTTCAGTCAGTGCAGACCTGGCATGGTAACGGTTTAAGTGACGGTATTATGTTTGAAGGCATTGTGAAAAAGTCAGGTCAAGATGTACCCATTGAAACTTATGCTTTTTCTACAGCCGGCAATATTTACGGCTTTGAGTTCTTAATTTACAACGAATCGGCTCGCAGTCTTATCGATGAGATTGTCAACTCAATTTATATCACTGATTTCGATTCCTACATCGGTGATACTAATGAGTATGACACTGATTTTGAGGATGAATTCAGCGTTCTGTCTATCATCATTGTTTCGGTTGTAGGTGTTTTAAGCGCTGTAATTAAATCAAAAAGCAGTTCAAACAGAGGTAAAAAGTCTACGAATGTTACCGATGCTTCTGCTCAAAAGCCTTCATTTAGGAAATTCGAGCTTAACGGCAAGAATATCAATGCTTTAAATGAAAGATTCACCGTCGGTAAGCGTGACGAAAATTTTGCTCAGCAGGAGCTTGAAAAAGAGCGCAGAGATAGAAAAAATATGTTTGATTAACATTAACAACTTAAGGAGGAAACATTATGGATTGCATTTTCTGTAAAATTGCAGCAGGGGAAATCCCTTCAAAAAAAGCCTACGAGGATGAAAGCGTAGTAGCATTCTACGACCTTGAGCCTCAGGCACCCATTCATATTCTTATCATTCCCAAGGAGCACATTACTTCCTGTGCTGAAATCACTGAGGAGAACAGTGCAGTAATCTCTCACATTTTTGAGGTTGCCGCAAAGCTTGGTAAGGAGCTCGGACTTGATAACGGATACCGTATTGTATACAACTGCGGTGAGGATGGCGGACAGACCGTTAAGCATCTTCACTTCCACTTGATGGGCGGAAGACAGTTCGGCTGGCCGGCAGGCTGATAAAACAAAGAAAAGGTGTGACCTTTGCGGTCACACCTTTTAATTTTATTGAGTTTTATCAGTCAGTGATATATCTTTCTCTCATACCGCCTACAACATCGGGAAGATCGGTGATAATACCGTCACAGCCGATTTTTAAAAGTCGGTCAATAGTGAATACGCTGTCAACAGTCCAGGGGTTAACCTTCAAGCCCATCCTGTGAGCATAATCAACAAACCATTGGCTCACAAAAATGTGGTGGGGATGAATTGCATCACAGCCTAAGGACTTTGTAAACGGAATCTGGCGCCATGCCATCTGTAAAAGAGTAGGGCTCTTGGGGGAGTAGAGGAAGCCTGTTTTACACTTGCTGTCAATCATTTTAGCTTCAATAAGAAGCTTGGGGTCAAAGGAGGAAATGAGGAGTCTGTCAAAAAGGTTGTGCTCCTTAACCGCTTTAATGGTCTCTCTAACAATAGCGGTTTCGGATTCTTTGGGACTTTTGATTTCGATATTGAGTACGGAAGTATCTGTTGTTTCGACGAATGAAAGGAATTCGTCGAGGGTGGGTATCTCCGTGCCTTCAAATTTTCTGCTGAAATATGACCCGAAATCATAGTTTTTGAGCTCGTCAAGAGTCATATTAGCAACCTTGCCTTTACCTGTTGAGGTTTCATCAATTGTATAATTGTGGCAGATTACAACCTTACCGTCTTTTGTGATATGCACGTCTGTTTCAAAGCCGTCACAACCAAGCTCGTAAGCCTTTTTAAAAGCAGCAAGAGTGTTCTGCGGAGCATATTTATTTGCGCCTCTGTGGGCGATTACAAGACTTTTAGCCATAATACTTCCTCCGTTTTAGCCATTTTAAGTTATTATATCACTATGCTATATAAAAATCAAGAAAATCATAAATAATTAAACATATATTTAAGTTTATATTCATAAAATTGTTGACCTTTGAAAGTGTTTTGTGATACAATGTTTAAAACTTAATTATAAGGAGAAAATCATGGATAGAACTACTTTTATTCAGAAGCTTATTTTCAGAATTTCGGCTCTTTTATTCGTTATGAGCACAATTGTAGGATGGTTCAATATCAAGCCTGAATCTATTATGCTTAAGCTCGATACAATTTTTACACAGCAGGAAATTACCGGTTGGGGTACCTCTGCCGCTTGGTGGGCTCAGGTCGCAGGCAACAGCGAAAAGGCTGAGGACTACGCAAAGCTTCTTTATTCCGAAGAAGGTCTCGGTCTTAACATTTACCGTTACAATGTAGGTGCAGGTGAAAAGGATAATCCCGACAGTCGTCTCTGGAAGGATTCCTGGAGAGCAACTGAAAGCTTCCTTGTATATGACGAGGAGACCGGTGAATATAAGTACGATTGGACAAAGGATGCAGGAGCACAGAAGATGCTTGACTTGTGTCTTTCTTACGGTTGCATAGATACAGTTGTTCTTTTTGCAAACTCACCTCATTATTCAATGTGTGTATCCGGTCAGGCATCGGGCGGACTTACTCCCGCGGCAAGTAACCTCAAAAAGGATTGCTACGATGATTTTGCCGAATATATGCTTGATATTGCGGAATACTTTATAGATAAGGGTGTTCCCGTTAAATATATCAGCCCCATCAATGAGCCTCAGTGGGACTGGGGCGGTGACTGGGTAGGTCAGGAAGGCTGCCACTACGAAATTGACGAGGTAATTGAGGTCGGCAAGGCTTTTGCCGCTGAAATCAAGGAAAGAGGTCTTGATGTCAAGCTCTCACTTGCAGAAAGCGGTCAGGTCGGCGACCACGCAATGGACTGTATTGATAAGATTTATGAAAATCAGGACATCGTTGATGTACTCGGAACATATGCATATCACAGCTACTGGACAGATAACGACTTCCTTCTTAAAAAGGCTTACGGTGAATACATCCACAGAAACTACAAGGATGTTGAGCTTGAAATGAGTGAGTGGTGTGAGCTTCCTTGTCAGCATACAACCGATGACATTGAAGGCGCTCTTATTATGGCTCGTACAATCAGCGAGGATGTTTCTCTCACCGGTGTTAACAGCTGGACTTCCTGGGTTGCTGTTAATGAAGATGTTAAATACGCTGACAGTATGATTGGTGCAGATTTCGACTGTAACTACTACGAAATTGCAAAGAGATACTACTCAATGGCTCACTTTTCAAAGTTTGTTCCCGTTGGCAGTAAGGCAGTTAATTTTGATGTAAGCATTGCTGACATCACTTCTGAAAAAGCCTGGTGGAAGCAGGAAATTGACGGCAGAGAATATCCCGTTTACCTTATAGAAAACAAGATGAATGTATCTGCATTCAAAACTCCCGATGGAGATTATGTTGCTGTAATTGTAAATCAGGGCGATGCTAAGGATGTTAAACTATGTATGCCACTCTATGATGTAAAGGCTTACACAACCGATGCTGACAGAAATCTTGAGCTTACCCATGAAAGCCGCGGAATTACAAGCGTAAAGATTCCTGCAAAGAGCATTACAACCATTACATTTGAAAGATAATATTTGATTTATGAAAGGTGTGCCACGGATATGAGAATATACGTGGCACATGGTATTTATTATGAGAATTTTAACCTGTGAAGAAATGAAGCTTGTCGAGCAGCATACCGCTAAATTCGGTATTTCGTATAAGATTATGATGGAGAATGCGGGAGCTGCCTGCGCCCGTAATATACGTAACGAAATTGAAAAAGACGCTATGCTTACAAAGCGCGTTGCCATTGTCTGCGGTAAAGGCAACAACGGCGGTGACGGCTTTGTGATTGCGCGAAAGCTTAACGAATGCGGCTACAGTGTCAGCGTTATACTTGCTATGGGTTATCCCACAAGCCAGGAAGCCACCTATATGTATAAGCTTGTGCTTGATAACGGAATTCCTACGCTTTGGTACGATGCTGACAAAATTAAGGCTATACAGACAATTCAGAGTGCTGACGTTGTTGTTGATGCATTATTCGGCTTCAGCTTCCGCGGTGAGCTCGATGTTGAAATGAAAACGCTTATTAAAGAAATGAGCAATGCTAAGGCGGTTAAGTTTTCTGTTGACCTTCCGAGCGGTGTGCACTGTGACAGCGGAAGCTGCGACGAAGCCTGCTTTAAGGCGGATTTTACAATTGCACTTTCTTCACTCAAGCCTGCACACATCATTCAGCCCGCTTCGGTCTGCTGCGGCGATATTATCATTGCCGGAATAGGCATCCCCGAGGAAAGCTACAGTGTTGTTAAAAACGGCCTTTATACCTGCAGTAAGAGTGAGGTGAAAAAGCTTTTCCCGAAAAGAGAAAGCGATTCGCATAAGGGTACCTTCGGTCACGTGCTCTGCATCTGCGGAAGCAGAAATATGCCGGGTGCGGCCGTTATGGCGGCTTCTGCCGCTTTAAGGAGCGGGGCAGGACTTGTTACCCTTGCCTTTCCTGAAAGCATTTACGGCACCGTTTCGGCAAAGCTTACGGAAGCGCTTCTATTGCCTCTGCCTGCAAATGAAGAGGGAACACTTTCTGCAG
>JAZOVO010000014.1:0-35920 GCA_045658745.1 Acutalibacteraceae bacterium
GGGTCACCAAAAAATACAAGCTTCGAATGAAGCTTGTATTTTTTTATCCAAGCCGACAGGCTTGGTATATCATCACGCGTTAGCGTGTATATCATCAACAACGGCATCGCCGTCGTTGTATCTCATCACACCGAAGGTGTGTATTTCTGTCGGCTTGATGATATACAACGGCTGACGCCGTTGATGATATGCAAAGCTTACGCTTTGATGATATACAATTCCTGCGGAATTGATGATATGCAATGCTTCGCATTGATTTTGTTATGCTTTTATAGTATGATTTGTTAAAGGAAGTGAGAAAATGGCTGTAAATTATTTGCTTGTTTATTCAGAGCAGTTAGCAACTGAAATTGAACTGGTTTGTCAAAAAGTGAAAGCACCGTCAAATACGGTTTTTCAAATCCGAAAGAGCTCGAGTAGCGTTTATGCTAATATACGTGAAGCAAATTATGGACAAAGTAAAGCGGACATGCTTTCAAAATTTGAAATAGCATTAAAGGAATGTAGCGAAACCGAGGGTTGGCTTAAACTGCTTTTAAACACAAACGCAATTGATGATGCAACCTATAAAAAACAACGAAATTTGTGCGGTCGTATAAGACGGATGTTGATTTCAAGCTGCAAAACCCTGAAGGAAAATATTGATAAATAATATACGTAAATCGACAGGCTTTAAGATTCCGGCTTGTCGGTTTTTCGCTTCCCTATTTATAAATTGTAATAAATCTGTTATAATTATAATCACCACTTTTAATTTTTACCCCTTATAATAATGATGTACCCTGAAAGGAGGAGATGAAAATGTACAACGTGCTCGTCTGCGACGACGATAAAGCCATTGTCCGTTCAATTGAAATTTACCTTAAGGCTGACTCCTATAATGTTTTCTGTGCCTATGACGGGGCAGAAGCGCTGGAGATTATGGAAAGGGAGAAAATTCATTGCATCGTTATGGATATAATGATGCCGAGGATGGACGGTATTTCCGCTACGCTGAAAATCCGTGAAAGCAGCAACGTGCCCCTCATTTTCCTTTCGGCAAAAAGTGAGGATACGGACAAAATTGCAGGCCTTACCTTCGGCGGTGACGATTATGTTACAAAGCCCTTTAATCCCCTGGAGCTTTGCGCAAGGGTTAAAAGCCAGATAAGGCGCTATGTTTCCCTCGGCTCGCTTGAGGGTGAAAGCCACATAATCAAAACCGGCGGGCTTGTGCTTGATACAAGGGCAAGGAGTGTTACCCTTGACGGCGAGGAGGTACGCTTTACGGCAACGGAGTACAAAATTATTGAGTATCTTATGCTCAATATGGGGCGCACTCTCTCCTCTGTTCAGATTTACGAAAATGTGTGGAACGAAAAGGCATTTTCAACGGAGAAAACAGTTACGGTACATATAAGGAGAATCCGTGAAAAGCTGGAGTTCGACACCAAAAACCCGAAATATATAAAGGTGGTGTGGGGAATTGGATACAAGATTGAAAAATTTTAACGGAAGAATACTTTTAAAAATTGTTGCATTTCTGCTTTGCATCTGCTGTGTTGTTAACTGCACAAACTGTGCACTGAGCACAGTTTACAAGGCGGATGAGTACAATGTAAGCGATTACGCTTACGGCGATGCTGTCAGAAGTATTTATATGGATCAGGAGCTTGTGAAAACGAGAACCTTCAAGTATCATATGAGAGACTTTACTGATGTGCTTAACGGTATGATAGGCCGCTACGGTGACGGAAGTGAAGAGGCTTACACTCAATGGAAAAACAGTATAGAAAAGAATAACGAGAAAACCTACAAGCGCTCAAGGCAGAACCTCATCAATCACGTTATTGCCGACGAGTTTACGCTTTATCTTGCTCTGGTTGAACAGGGTCTTGTAACACCGCTCGGTATGCTTGCCGACGCCGAATACAGCGGAAGCACAAGAGAGCTTTATGTGTGGAATATTGAGGATTACAATATAAGCTACGTGGAGCTTTTTGAGCAGTCGGACAGTATTGTTAAATATGTTGATAACGAGGAAATCAAAAAGAAGGGTGAGGAGCTTAAGGCTGACGGTATTTTCAGGCTTAACAATAATTATCAGATTCTTGATACATATGATAATTATCATGACGGTTATTATGACGATGAAGAATACAATGAATACCGTATTGTTACAACCTACAAGCCCGGCTACTATGCCTTCAAAATAAACGACGAGGTGCTAAAATCAACTCTTAATAACCGCGACTTTTTAAAATATGACGAGTACGGCTCAGCGGCGGAATTCAAAAGCAATTATCAGAAATATGCTGATACACTGAAAGAGGAATATCCCTCGGGTAAATATTACATCAATGCAGGCTCGGGTAAGGTTTACACCAATATTGACGGTCTCGACGAAAAGAGCACCCGCGAGGAGATTGTAAAAAAGCTTGAGGCTCTCGGCTTTTACTGCTACGGTAACGGCTACGGGGATATGCACCTTCCCAACGGTGAGTATTACACCTACGGCGGCTTTGACGGCGTCCGAGGCTACAGCGACGATTACGGCTATTATTACGAAACAACAACCTTGATGCCGTCAACTACAACTGTACCTTATGTGCATACAACAATTGTTACTGTTGATGTGAACGGTGAAGCTGTTTCAGTTCCCGTAACTGCACCGCCCGCCGCAACGGAGCCTACAACAGCCGTGACTTATCTCTACGATGACGGCACACCCTTTGTTGATGAAGGCGCTGAAGGCTGGGGATGTTACTTTGGTGTTGATATGCACGGTGACTACCCTGAAACCGACCGTTTCAGAACAACCGGAACACAGATTGCACTTGCCGAGGAGGTTTTAAGCGACCTTGCACTTACTCTCGGAACTATGGGAACACTTTTCCTTGTTTGCTTTATCTATCTTGTTGTAACCGCAGGCAGAAGAAAGGGCGAAAAGGAAGCTTACCTTTTAAAGACCGACAGGATTTTTGTTGACCTGAGAATCATAATTGATGTTCTTCTCGGCTGGGTAGTATTTATGCTCTTCGTGGTTGCGGTTGATGAGCTTGCCGACGAGGTGCCGAAGACCTTTATCAAGATCTGTTGTGCCCTTGCAGCTTTGTTTGCCGCACTTGTACTTGATCTTGTTCTCTTTATCACAAGGCACATCAAGGCAAGGACACTCCTTAAGAGATTATCTCTTGTGTGGGTTATCCGTTGGTGTATAAAATTCTACAGAGAAAAGATTAAGGCGATTATCAACGAAAAGTTCCTTTACACAAAGGAATTTGCAAAAGGAACGCTTGTACGGATAGGTATTGTAGCCGTTGCAAATATTTTTCTCGGCTTTGCGGGTACTGTTGAGAGTGCGGATAACGGAACATTTTTCTTATATGTTCTCTGGATGATATTTGATATCGGTGTGCTCTTATGGGTTATCCGCTTTGTAGGCGGTATGCATAAGATTTTCACCGCCCTTGAGGAAATCCGTCAGGGTAACTACAATGTTTATATCAATACCTACGCTCTGCCGAAAACTATCAGAGAAAGTGCGGATAAGGTGATGAGCCTTCGTGACGGACTCAAGACTGCAGTTGATGAGGCGGTAAAGCAGGAGCAGACAAAGACGGAGCTTATAACAAATGTTTCCCACGACCTTAAGACTCCCCTTACAAGCATAATCAACTATGTTGAGCTTCTGAAAAAGTGTGAGATAAACGACACGGATGCAAGGGAATATCTTGATGTTCTTGGTGAAAAGAGCGACAGACTCAAGAAGCTTATCGAAGATTTGGTTGAAGCCTCAAAGGCATCAACGGGCAACATAAAGGTTGAGTTTGTTGAGGTCAGCCTCAATGAAATGGTAAGTCAGCTTTTAGGTGAGCACGCTGACGGACTTGAAAGAAAAAAGCTGAATGTTGTTGCCGAGTTCCCTGAAAATGAGCTTACGGTGAGAGCAGACGGAAAGCTTCTTTACAGAGTGATGGAAAACCTGATTGTGAATGTTGAAAAGTATTCGCTTTACGGCACGAGAGTTTATGTAAGTGTGAAGCAGGAGGGAGAATGGGGCGTTGTCAGCTTCAAGAACATTTCCGAGCAGCCACTGAATATTACTGCCGATCAGCTTAAGGAGCGTTTTGTCCGCGGTGACGAGTCACGCTCGACAGAGGGCAACGGACTGGGGCTTTCTATTGCACAGAGTCTTTGCGATGTGCAGGGCGGCGAGCTTGAAATTGCCATTAACGGTGATTTGTTCACGGCGAAAGTGAAACTGAAAAAGTAAAATTACAGTTCTTTGGGTTACCTTTCTTACAAGAAAGGTAACGCCCCGCGGCGAGTGATGAAATGTTATGTGCAGATTTGTTGCTCGTTAAAATGGTAGAATGAAAAGAGTGATAAAATGAAAAAAACGATTATCGCTGTACTTGTACTTGTTATTTGCATTTCTGCAGTTGGTGCGGCTAATTGGGTCTTTGGTAATCCCGGGGGCGTAAGGGTTGATTATAACAACTGTACCGAATATTCTAAAGAGGACATAGATTCGGCCGCGCAGGTTATTGTTGAAAATGTTGATGCAAGGGAAGGTTGTGTTCTGTTTTCGTTAAAATTCATAACGGCAGATGAGCTTGACTATTGCAGAAGCTTGAATAAAGATGTGGATTATGCAGAATGTATTGTATTCAAGTCAGCCTTCCGCAGTCCCTTAAAAAGCCGCTTCGGTGCCTGGAATGCAAACAGGCTTTATACTTGGGATTGGTACCTTGCAAGAGAAAAGGACGGTCAATGGGAGATTGTTACTGAAGGGTATGCGTAAAAACAGTACGCGTCAGAGGTGATTTTGATGTTAAAAAACAATATCAATAATACTTTATATTCATTTGTAACGCTGTTTCTGTTGAGTATGACTTTCATTGTTTCAGGATATTTTATTTTGGACGTCTTTGAGTCATTTGCGGGTGTTGTGCTGATAGTTGATTTCTGTATCTTGTTATGTGCAGGCTATATCATAGGTCGTAAACTGCATTATGCAAAATATATCAGCTTAATTTCAATTGTTATGCTGCCCTTACTTATGATTGCTGTATTATATGGTATAGGACTGTTGGGCGTTCCGGTTATCCGCTTGCTGGAATATCCGTCTGCCGTATGGTTAGAAGGCTTCGGTTTAAGGTTGGGAAGCAGTTTTGTAGGCGGTGATGCGGTCTATAATCTGGTGTCGGTTTCACACTACCTTATAAGTTCATTTTCGTTGTTTGCAGGTGCATATATTAACCATAGGAAACAAGATGACATTGCCGTTGAGTAATAAGTGACAAATTAAAAGAATCAGGTGTTTTACCTTTGGGTAGAACACCTGATTCTTTGTGGTGGTTATTATATTTGTTTGTCGCTCGCCGCGTGGCGTTCTTTCTTGTAAGAAAGAACCAAAGAACTTTACTTGTTTTTGATTTTATCCCAATACTCCTTCGCCGCCTGCTCTGTCTTGTTCTCTCCGGGAACATAGTAAATCCTGTTCTTTATTTTGTCGGGAAGATACTGCTGTGCTGTCCAATGATTCGGATAATCGTGAGGGTACTTGTAAAACTGTCCCTTGTTCTGATTGTCCTCACCGTCAAAGTGCTTATTCTGAAGCTGACGGGGGATAGGGCCGGAGTTGCCGCTTCTTATATCTGCCGCCGCCATATCGTAAGCAAGGTAAGCGGAATTTGACTTGGGGCTGTTGCACACAAGCACAACGGCATTGGCGAGGGGAATTCTCGCCTCGGGCAGCCCCACCATAAGTGCAGTATCAACTGCCGCCTTGACAATGGGTATAATCATAGGGTAGGCAAGTCCCACATCCTCGTTTGCACAGACAAGCAGACGCCTTGTTGCGCTCGGCAGGTCGCCCGCCTCAAGAAGCCTTGCAAGGTAGTGAAGGGCGGCATCGGCATCGGAGCCTCTCATACTTTTCTGAAAGGCGGAAAGTATGTCGTAATGCTCGACACCCTCACGGTCATATTTCATCGCACTTTTCTGCGTCAGCTCGTCCGCCGTTTCAAAGGTGATGTTTATTTCACCCTTTTCGTCGGGCATAGTGCTTAAAACACAAAGCTCGGCACTGTTCATTGCTTTTCTCACATCTCCGCCGCAGGAGCGTGCAATGTGAAGCATAGTCTTGTCATCAGCGTTGATTATAACGCCCTTTTCTTTTTCGAGAAGGTTGAAGGCTCGGTTAACCGCGGGGATGATATCCTCGGGCGTTACGCTCTTGAATTCAAAAACCGTGCTACGGCTGAGAATTGCCCCGTGTATGTAAAAGTAAGGGTTTTCCGTTGTGGAGGCAATGAGGGTAATTTCTCCTCTTTCGATATAGTCGAGAAGAGTCTGCTGCTGCTTTTTGTTGAAGTACTGAATCTCGTCAAGGTAAAGCAGTATGCCGTTGGGTGCGGCAAGGGTGTCAAGCTCGTTTACAATTGCGCGGATGTCCGCCGTGCCTGCACTTGTGCCGTTCAATTTGTGGAATTTGCGGTTTGTTTTACGGGCAATAATCGAGGCAAGAGTGGTCTTGCCGATGCCCGAAGGCCCGTAAAAAATAAGGTTGGGAAGCTCACCGGATTCAATGATGTTACGAAGAGCCTTGCCCTCACCTAAAAGGTGCTGCTGACCCACCATATCATCAATTGAAAGGGGTCTTATTCTGTCTGCAAGGGGTGCTTTCATAGTGTTATCACCTTATATATCAGAATCCGAGATTGTCGTTGACAAGAAGCACGATGATTCTTTCCTTATCTCTGCTTCTTCTTGTAATTACAACCTGGTTGCAGATGCAGTCAGGACTCATACAGTCGTGGCATCTGCCGTCAAATGCACAGGGAGTGTTTTTGTTAAGGCGCACCGTGTTCGGGGGAGAGGCGATGTTTCTGACTCTGTGGAGAGCCTCGGGAACATCTGTTGCAACCTTGTTCATACCTGCAATTACAATTACGTGCTCGGGTCCGAAGATGAGGCTTGAAAGGCGGTTGCCGAAGCCGTCAATGTTCACAAGCTCGCCGTCAAGGGTGATGGCGTTTGTGCCCATAATGAAATAATCGCAGAAAAATGCGGTTTTGTAAAACTCGTTAAGCTTATCGGCAGGCCAGTCCGCTCTGTCAAAAACGGTGCAGTCGGGGTTTGCCTTGAGTGCCTCGGGAATGCCGCATTCCTTTGAGCTCATTGTACCGCCCCAGCTTACTGATTTGCCGTTGCCTATGATTTCAAGCACCTTTTCACGGCAGTCATCCTTGCTTTCGCAGTAGTAGGCTGTCATATTACGCTTTTCGAGATTTTTTATAATTGACCTTGCCTGATTTTCTCTTGCTTTTTTTAAGTTATCCATAAAAAAGTCACCTCGTTTTATTTTACCTTCTGATTATATCAAAAAAGAAAAAGCTTTTCAACATCCTTTTGTTTTTGTGTTTAAAAAATTGTCAGTTGTTTATAAAAGCTTTTGAGAAAAACTAAAATAAGAGCCGAAAAACGTTCTTTTATTCCGCTTTGCAACTAAAAATGCAGCCGAAGGCAAAATATTTAGTGTATATTGAACAAAAAGAGCGAAAATGTCTTTTCTTTTTGAAAAATTAGTGGTATAATACACGAGTTGAATAGCGACCTTATTTGACTTGGCGGAGTTTTTGCTTTTGATCCCTTGTTTTTGTACCGCCTTGTTCTATGGATATATGTGCGGACTCTGAGTCCGGAATCCGTCAGCACGGATTTACAAGAAAAATGAAAGAGGAGATTTAATTTTGGAAAAGCTGGTTATTCACGGCGGTAACAGACTGTCCGGTGAAATTGAAATAAGCGGCGCGAAAAATGCTGCCGTTGCAATCATTCCCGCAACTCTCCTTGCACAGGATGTTTGCAGAATTGAAAACCTTCCCAACATAAGTGACGTTACCTGTATGTTCAAAATCCTTACCCAGATGGGTGCACAGGTAAAGATTATCAATAAGCATACCGTTGAAATCAACACAAAAACCGTTAATTCATATATCATCCCCCACGAGATGACAAAGCAGCTCCGTGCTTCCTATTATCTTATCGGTGCACTTCTGGGCAGATATTCAAGAGCCAAGGTTGCGCTTCCCGGCGGATGTAACTTCGGTGTAAGACCCATCGACCTCCATATCAGAGGCTTTGAGCTTCTCGGTGCAAATGTTACCGTTGAAAATGCTATGATAAACGCAAAGGCAGATTACCTTACGGGTAGCTCCATCTATATGGACAAGGTTTCCGTAGGTGCAACAATCAACATTATGCTTGCCGCTGTAAAGGCAAGAGGTCTTACCATTATTGAGCACGCCGCAAAGGAGCCTCATATTGTTGACCTTGCTAACTTCCTTAATGCAATGGGCGCAGACGTAAGAGGTGCAGGCACCGACGTTATCAAAATTCACGGTGTTCAGAATCTTCACGGCTGTACACATTCAATCATTCCCGACCAGATTGAGGCAGGTACCTATATGGTAGCCGCCGCTGCAACGGGCGGTGATGTGCTTGTAAAGAATGTTATTCCCAAGCACCTTGAATCAATTACCGCAAAGCTTCTTGAATGCGGTGTAAGCGTTACGGAATATGACGAGGCGGTACGCATTGTTTCTGACGGTAAGTTCAGAAAGTGCAACGTAAAGACTATGCCTCATCCCGGCTTCCCCACAGATATGCAGCCTCAGATGGCGGTACTTCTCACCGTTGCCAACGGCACAAGCATTGTTTCCGAAAGCGTGTGGGACAACCGCTTCAGATACATTGACCAGCTTATAAGAATGGGTGCAAACGTTCAGGTTGACGGCACAATTGCTGTTTTCCAGGGTGTGCCTGAGCTTACGGGTGCTCCCGTAAGAGCCGACGACCTTCGTGCAGGTGCGGCAATGATTATTGCGGGTCTTATGGCAAGAGGCAAGACTGAAATTGAAGATATCATCTATATTGACCGCGGTTATGAGGATTATGTCGAAAAGCTCCGCAATTTGGGCGCCGACATTTACCGCAAAACCATCACTCCCGACAGCGAAAAAATCGGCAGTGCAGGTTAAAATCTAATAAAATTACTGCCGATAAGGATTTTCTTAATCGGCAGTTTTGACTTAAATTTGGAAAACAACTTTTCCGGAGGTACATAAATTTGCGTTTCTGTTCACTTTTTTCCTCCTCGTCGGGCAACGCCACCTTTATCGGCTCGGCTAAAACGGGGATACTTATAGACGCGGGCGTGAGTGCCAAAAGGCTAAAGGAGGCTCTTATTTCAAGAGAGCTTGACCCGTCGCAGCTTGCGGGTATATTTATCACCCACGAGCATACCGATCATATAAAGGGTATGCGCATACTTGCGTCCACCTTCAACATTCCCGTTTTTGCTTCGGCGGGAACGATGAAAATGCTTGAGGAGGGCGGTCAGGTTACGGCAAAGTTTCCTTATGAGGCTCTTGATGCAAAGGGCGTTGACCTCGGGGATATTTTCGTAAAGCCCTTCAGCACACCTCACGACAGTGTTGAAAGCTGCGGCTTTCAGATAAGCTTTTCCGACGGACAGAGGGCGGCAATAGCAACGGATACGGGCTGTATAACCGAGGAGATGCGTGAAAATATTATCGGCTGCAGTCTCGTTATGCTTGAATCGAATCACGATGTGGGTATGCTGCAGAACGGGCCTTATCCCTATTATCTTAAGCGCCGTATTCTTTCCGACAGAGGACACCTTTCAAACGAGGTGTGTGCAGAATTTGTAAAGGAGCTTGTCGGAAAAGGTACAAGCAGAATTTTCCTCGGTCACCTGAGTGATGAAAACAATTTTCCCGATCTTGCTCTTCAGACGAGTCTTGCCGCTCTTTCCGAAATCGGTGCGGTCAACGGAAGGGACTGTATTCTTCAGGTGAACAAAAAGGAAAACGACGAAGGAATAATACGCTTCTGAGGAGAGACGGTATGATTAACCTTAATATAATATGTATAGGAAAGCTCAAGGAGCAGTACCTTCGTGATGCTTCTGCGGAGTACCTTAAAAGGATGCAGACAATATGTAAGCTTACGGTGACGGAGCTCCCTGCGGAAAAGCTTTCCGAAAATCCCTCGCAGAAGGAAATTGAAAGGGCTCTCGATATTGAGGGTAAAAGGATAATTGAGAAAATTCCCAAGGGCTCGGCAGTTTTTGCAATGTGCATTGAGGGTAAGCAGAGAAGCAGCGAGGAGCTTTCGGCAGAGCTTGATAATCTTGCTCTTTCGGGAGTGAGCAATGCGGTGTTTATTATCGGCGGCTCCTTCGGCCTTTCCGATGAGGTGAAAACGAAAAGCAGGCACAAGCTTTCAATGAGCAAAATGACCTTCCCTCATCAGCTTGCAAGGATAATGCTGCTTGAGCAGCTTTACAGAGCCTCGCAGATTTCGATGGGAACGCGTTATCATAAATAAGGCTTTGAAAAAAACTTTCAAAAAACTATTGATAAATCAGAATAATAGTGCTATAATACAGTTAATCTCTAATGGTAGAGTGGGCTTTTCGGAAAGAAGCCCACTCTTCTTTATTGCAAATTTACAATTGAATATTTAAAAAAGGAGTGGTTTTATGGCAAAAGGCGGAAATACCGTGAAAACGGTCTGGGAGCTTGCAGAGCCCGTTGCGGAGGAATTGGGCCTTCGTCTGTGGGACGTGCGTTTCCTTAAGGAAGGCTCACAGTGGTATCTTCGCATTTTCATCGACAAGGACGGCGGAGTAAGCATTGACGACTGTGTTGATATGACTCACGCAATCAACGGTCCCCTCGATGAAGCTGACCCCATTGAACAGGCTTACTGCCTTGAGGTAAGCTCACCCGGTATTGAAAGGGAGCTTGTAAGAGACGAGCATTTTCTTTCAAACATCGGCGAAAAAATCAAGGTTAAAATGATAAGACCCGTTGAGGGAAAAAGAGAGTTTTCGGGCGTGCTCGAAAGCTTTGACGACGGAAGCATCACAATAAGATGTGAGGACGAAAGCGGAATAACCTTCACTAAAAAAGAAGCATCGTGGGTTAAGCTCGATGACTTTGATATGTAAATAAAAGCAACCAATAAATCAAAGAAAGGTGAATGACAAAAAAATGAACAAAGAATTTTTCGAAGCAGTGCAGATGCTCGAAACAGAAAAGGGCATTTCCTCAGAGTATATCTACGATAAAATCAGAGCCGCAATCATTTCTGCAACAAGAAACAGCTACGGCAACAAGGACAACGTTGTATGTGAAATCAACCCCGAAGAAAAGACCATGAAGGTTTACGTTAAAATTGAGGTTGTTGACGAGGTTCTTGAGCCCGGCGCACAGATGACTCTTGATGAGGCAAGAAACTACGACCCCAACGCAATGGTAGGCGGAATCATCGAGCTTCCTCTCGAGCCCAAGAAGTTCGGCAGAATCGTTGCTCAGACAGCAAAGAGCGTTATCCGTCAGGGTATCCGCGAGGCTGAAAGAGATCTTGCTGCAAAGGAATTTCAGAACAGATATCAGGAGGTTGTTACCGCAAAGGTTAACATGGTTTACTCCGATACAGGTGACGCTTCAATCGAAATCGGCAGAGCAAACGCTATTCTCAACAAGTCCGATATGATTCCCGGCGAGGAGCTTCAGGCAGGTCAGCTTATCAAGGTTTACGTTGCTTCAATCAGCCAGGAAAGCGGCTCAAGCTATGCAACAATTTCAAGAAAACACCCCGGTCTTGTAAAGAGACTCTTCGAGCAGGAGGTTCCCGAAATTTACGACGGCACCGTTGAAATTGTTTCCGTTTCAAGAGAAGCAGGCTCAAGAACAAAGATTGCCGTTAACAGCCACGACGAAAATGTAGACGCAGTAGGCGCCTGCATCGGTCCCAGAGGACAGAGAGTAAGCAACATCGTAGACTGTCTCTGCGGTGAAAAGATTGATATTGTACGCTTCAGCGAGGAGCCCGAAAAGTACATTGCAGCAGCCCTTGCACCTGCAGAGGTGCTCACGGTTACCGTTGATGAAAACGGAGCAAAGAGCTGCCGTGCAATTGTTCCCGACAGTCAGCTTTCACTTGCCATCGGCAACAAGGGTCAGAATGTACGCCTTGCAGCAAAGCTTACAGGCTGGAAAATTGACATCAAGCCCCTCAGTCAGGCAAACGATTGATTTTTAAGAGGGTAATATAATGACAGCAAAAAAAATACCCATGAGAAAATGCCTCGGCTGCGGTGAAATGCTTCCTAAAAAGGAGCTTGTCAGGGTTGTCAGAACAAAAACCGGTGAGGAAAACGGCGAAGAACTTTACACCGTAAGCCTTGACAAAACCGGCAAAATGGCAGGCAGGGGAGCATATATCTGTAAAAACGTGAGGTGCCTTCAGCTTGCCGCAAAGGCAAAGCGCTTCCAGAGAGCACTTGAATGTCAGATTCCCGAAGAGGTATTCGAAAAAATGTCAGCGGAGATAGAGAGCGATGAATGATAAATTCTTAAGTCTTTTAGGTATTGCGAGAAGGTCGGGCAGTCTCTGCCTCGGTCACGATGCCGCAGTTTCCTCCGTTGTAAAAAACAAGGCTCAGCTTTGCATTATTTCCGAGGAGGGGTCCGAAAGGCTCAAAAAGGAGATGAAGCACGCCTGCAGCTTTGAGGGAAAGAACATACCCGTAATTATTGTAAGCTATGAGATAACAGAGCTTTCAAAGGCAATAGGCAGTAAGGCGGCGGTTATCACCGTTACCGATGAGGGCTTTGCCACGGCTCTTGTTAAACGATACGAAGAAGGTCAGGTAAAGGCTGACTGATAAGGCAGAAAGGAATGACACTATGCCAAGAGATAAGTACAGAGTACACGAGGTGGCCAAGGATTTTGGTCTCAACAGCAAGGATATTATTGCAATCCTTGAAAAATATTCCGATGAACCCAAAAAGCACAGCACAGCTCTTGAGGACAAGGAGCTCAATGTGATTTTTGATACCCTTACCCAGAACGCTCAGGTTGAATCCTTTGACGCATACTTTGCCGCAGGTGAAAAGGCAAAGGCTGAAAAGGCAGAGGAAAAGAAGCCCGAGGTTAAGGAAGCCGTAAAGGCAGAGCCCGAGGAAAAGAAGGAGGCTCCCAAGGCTGAAAAGAAGGCTCCCGCAAAGAAGGAGGCTCCCAAGGCTGAAAAGCCTCAGGCAAAGGAAGCACCCAAGGCTCCCGAAAAGAAGCCTGTTCCTCAGCAACAGAAGCCCGCACAGCCCCAGCAGAACGCTCAGCCCAAGAAGGAAAAGAGCGATAAGCTTCAGGCAAGAACAAAGGGCGAAAAGAGAACCATCGACACAAGAAGCAGCAATGTTGATCTTGAAAAGTACAACGAAAAGTACGACGAAATGGCTTCTCAGGGCGGCAGACGTGACAATGATATGGGCGCTTCAAAGCAGAAGCTCAAGCAGAAGTCACAGCAGTACAGAAAGCAGGGCATGCGCTCAGGCAAGAGAGAAACTGAGGCTGAAAAGCTCAAGAGAATTGCCGCTGAAAGAGCAAAGAAGACCCTTGTAGTTAAAATTCCCGAGGAAATCACTGTTGGTGAGCTTGCAGAAATGCTCAGAAGAACAGCCGCCGAGGTTATCAAGGAGATGTTCAAGCTCGGCACAATGGCAACAGTAAACCAGGTTATCGACTTTGATACGGCTGAAATTGTTGCAACAGAGCTTGGTGCAAAGGTTGAAAAAGAGGTTGTTGTTTCCATCGAGGAAAGAATTATCGACGACCATCAGGACGCAGAGGACGACCTTCTTCCCAGAGATCCCGTTGTTTGCGTAATGGGTCACGTTGACCACGGTAAGACATCAATCCTTGACGCTATCCGTAATGCTTCCGTAACTGCAACCGAGGCAGGCGGTATTACTCAGCACATCGGTGCTTACAGAGTTGACCTCGACGGTCAGAAGATCACCTTCCTTGACACTCCCGGTCACGCCGCCTTTACATCAATGAGAGCAAGAGGCGCTATGGCAACAGATATCGCAGTTCTTGTTGTTGCCGCTGATGACGGTATTATGCCTCAGACAATTGAAGCTATCAACCACGCCAAGGCAGCAGGCGTTCAGATTATTGTTGCTATCAACAAAATGGATAAGGAAGGCGCAAACCCCGACAGAATCAAGCAGCAGCTTACAGAGCACGGTCTTGTTCCCGAGGAGTGGGGCGGTGAAGCAATCTGTGTTCCCGTTTCAGCAAAGACTCATATGGGTATTGACAACCTTCTTGAATCAATTCTTCTCGTTGCCGAAATGGCAGAGCTCAAGGCTAACCCCAACAGAGCCGCAAGAGGTGTTGTTATCGAAGCAAGACTTGACAAGGGCCGCGGTCCCATTGCAACTCTTCTTGTTCAGAACGGTACTCTCAATGCAGGTGACATTGTTGTTGCAGGTCAGTCAGTAGGCCGTGTAAGAGTAATGTCAAACGAAAGAGGTCAGAGAATCAAGCAGGCAGGTCCTTCCGTGCCCGTTGAAATCACCGGTCTTGATGTAACACCCAATGCAGGTGACATCTTTGACGTTGCTTCCGATGAAAAGCTTGCAAGAGAGCTTGTTGAAAAGAAGAAGCACGAGGCAAAGCAGGCAGAGTGGAACGCTCAGCAGAAGGTTACACTTGATAATCTCTTCTCCTCACTCAAGGAGGGCGAGCTCAAGCAGCTTAACATTGTTGTAAAGGCTGACGTTAACGGCTCAGTTGAAGCAGTTAAGCAGAATCTTGAAAAGCTTTCCAACGAAGAGGTAAAGGTAAGCGTAATCCACGGCGGTGTAGGTGCAATCAACGAATCCGACGTTCAGCTTGCCGCAATTTCAAACGCTATCATCGTAGGTTTCAACGTTCGTCCCGATACAAATGCAGTTGCTCTTGCAGAGCGTGACAGCGTTGAAATGAGAATGTACAGAGTTATCTATGACTGTCTTGAGGAAATCGAGGCCGCTATGAAGGGTATGCTCGCTCCCAAGTTCCGTGAACTCGCACTCGGCCGCATCGAGGTAAGAACCGTTATGAATCTTTCCTCAGCAGGTAAGATTGCAGGCTCCTATGTTCTCGAGGGTAAGGTGCAGAGAAACGCACTCATCCGTGTTGTACGTGACGGTATTGTTATCACAGAGGATTCAATCTCCTCACTCCGCCGCTTCAAGGATGACGTCAAGGAGGTACAGACCGGCTTCGAATGCGGTATCGGTCTTGAGAAATTCAACGACATCAAGGAAGGCGACATTTTCGAGTGCTTCATGATGGAGGAGTACCGCGACTGATTTTAACTAAGAAAGGCTATATAAATTATGGCAGGTTTCAGAATTAACAGAGTAAGCGAAGATATTCGCAGAGAAATAATTGCCGTTACGCGGGAGCTCAAGGACCCCCGCGTAATGGGTAAAATGCTTACCGTTGTCCGTGTTGAGGTCAGCTCCGACGCTTCCTATGCAAAGGTTTACGTCAGCGACCTCAAGGGTATCGAGTCAGCAAAGGAGGCAGTCAAGGGTCTTACTGCCGCAACGGGCTTTATCCGCCGTGAGGTAGGCTCAAGGCTCCATTTAAGAAAGACCCCCGAGCTTAAATTTGTAGCCGACGACTCAATTGAGCAGGGCTTCAATATGTTCAAAAAGCTTGAAAAGGGTGAAGGCGATGAGAATTGAATTAAGCGAGGCTGTAAGAGAGCTTAAGGCAGCCGACGATATTCTCATTCTTTGCCACAGAAATCCCGACGGAGATACCCTCGGAAGCGGCTTTGCCCTTCTGAGGGCACTGAAGCTTATGGGTAAAAGGGCAAGACTTTCCTGCGACGATAAAATCCCCGCAAAGTTTGCATATCTTTACGACGGCATTGAAAGCGAGGACTTTGAAGAAAAATTCATTGTCAGCGTTGACGTTGCGGAAAGAAAGCTCCTTGGTGAAAATTACAATGAGCTTTACGGTGACAGAGTCAACCTTTCCCTTGACCACCACGGCACATCAAGGCTTTTTGCGGAAAAGACCTTCTGCGAAAGTGAAAGTGCCTCCGCCTGCGAGATTCTTTTTGCGGTTATAAAGGAGCTCGGCATTGAATTTGATAAGAAAATCGCAGACTGCCTTTATACGGGTATGAGCACCGATACGGGCTGCTTCCGTTATTCAAACGTAACTCCCCGCACCCACCGCATTGCCGCAGAGCTTATTGAAAAGGGTGCCGAACACACAAAAATAAACATTAAAATGTTCGAAACAAAGAGCATGAATAATATTATGCTCGAAAAGCTTTGCCTTCAGAGCCTTGAATTTTACGGCGAGGGCAAGGTTGCCGTTATTACCGTTACAAAGGAAATGCTCGAAGGCTGCAACTGCGATAAATCCGACCTTGATGCAATCAAGCCTATTACAAGGCAGATTGAGGGTGTTGAAATCGGACTTACCGTAAAGCAGGAGGATAACGGCAAGGCAGGTATTTCTGTAAGAACAAGTGAAAGCTATGATGCTTCTGTTATATGTGCCAATTTCGGAGGCGGCGGCCACGCGAGGGCAGCGGGCTGCGAAATGAAATGCTCCGTTGAAGAAGCAAAAGAAAAAGCAATACAGTATATACTTGAAAATGTAATAAGTAACAAGTAATAAGCAGTAAGGGAGGAGAAAGTGCCGATGACCGGATTTGTATTTTTAAATAAGGGTGAGGGCATAACCTCCTTTTTTGCTGCAAGCAGATTAAGACGGCTTTTTTCTACAAAAAAGGTCGGCCACACGGGCACTCTTGACCCGATGGCAACGGGTGTGCTTCCTGTTGCCGTGGGCGGTGCTACAAGATTTATTGACTTCATTCCCGACAGTGACAAGGCTTACAGAGCGAGATTTTTGCTCGGCAGGACCACGGATACCCTTGATATAACGGGTGAGGTGCTTACGGAAAATGAGGTCAACGTAAAAAGAGAGGACGTTGAAAAAATCCTGCCTGAATTTACGGGGGAGATTTTTCAGGTACCGCCTATGTACTCCGCACTCAAAAAGGACGGCGTCCGCCTTTATGACCTTGCAAGGCAGGGCATTGAGGTGGAAAGGGAAGAGCGTAAAATTACAATTTACTCCCTTGAGCTTACATCCTATGAGGGCGAAAATGAATTTGAATTTGATGTTTCCTGCAGTAAGGGAACTTATATAAGGACGCTTATCGACGATATGGGCAGAAGGCTCGGCTGCGGTGCGGTTATGACAAGCTTAACCCGCACGAGAGCAAACAGTGTAGACCTTGCCGACTGTCTCAGCCTTGAGGAGCTCGGCGCTCTTTGTGAAAAGGGCGAAATTGAGTCTTCGCTTCATACGGTTGACAGTCTGCTTCCTTATGATATAATAAAGGTAACGGATAATCAGGCAAAGCGCTTTTCAAACGGCGGCGAGCTTGATTGCGCAAGACTTAAAATCACTCCCGAGGAGGGACTTTACAAGGTGTATTCCCACGGCGGAGCTTTTCTCGGTCTGGGTGAAATCACCGAAGATAAAACGCAGCTTAAGGTCAGAAGAGTTTACGTTGAGCTGTAAGACAGATATTCAGTATAAAAATTCCGGAGGACGTTATGTTTAAATTACCCGAAAAAATTAAAAAGCAGGGTACTGCAGTTGCTCTGGGATATTTTGACGGTATTCATCTCGGTCATCAGGCTGTGCTGAACACGGCGCTGACCTATGCAAAAAAGGAAGGGCTTGTTCCCGTTGTGATGCTTTTTGATATTCATCCGAGAAAGCTTATTTCCGGAGTGATACCGCCTATGCTTACAAGCGAGGAAAAGAAAAGGGAGCTTCTTATATCAATGGGCTTTACCGTTGTGGAGTTCAATTTCCGCGAGGCGATGGACTATTCTCCCAACGAGTTTATTGAAAAAATCCTCGTTGAGGGGCTTAATGCAAGGGTTGTCTCCTGCGGCTTTGACTACCATTACGGCAAGGGCGGTAAGGGTAACGCGAAAACTCTTCACGATGAGCTTGCAAAGCGCGGAATAAGGGCTTTTTCAAAGGATGCGATACTTCTCGGTGATGAGGTTATTTCCTCGACTGCTATAAGAGAGCTTATTTCAAAGGGTGAAATTGAAAAGGCAAACACTATGCTCGGCTATAGCTTCTGCTATGACTTTACGGTAAAAAAAGGCGACGGCATAGGTAAAAAGGTTTTGGGTTTTCCCACGATAAATCAGTTTTTCCCCAAGGATTTTATTGTGCCTAAGTACGGCGTTTACGCTTCAAAGGTTTATCTTGACGGTAAATGGTATCCCGCGGTTACAAATGTAGGTGTAAGACCTACCGTTGCAAAGGACTCTATGCGAAGCGAAACCTGCATACTTGATTTTTCGGGCGACCTTTACGGAAAAAACGTTGAGGTAAGTCTGCTTAAGTTTATGAGAGACGAATATAAATTTCCTGATCTTGATGCTCTTTCAATACAGATTGAAACGGATATTATAAGGGCAAGAAAAATATACGAAGAGGTAAGTAAAAATGGCTAAGTTGGATGTAAAAGCAATATTTTTTGATTTTGACGATACCCTCCAGAGCAGAAAGGGTGCTTACAGGCTTTACTGCGAAGCATTTCTTACGAAATATTTTCCCGGTATAAGTGAGTCGGAGCGCCTTCAGAAGCTTGACGAGATGGAGGAGTATGTTGACGGCGGATATAAGGACAGAGAGGTTTACTTCCCTGAGATTATCGAGCTGTGGAAATGGGATAACCATCCTCCCATGCAGGAGCTTTATGACAGCTTCAATTACGATTTCGGTAAGCACATTGTAATGCTCGACGGTGCACTTGAGGTGCTTGAGGAGATAAAGAAAAGAGGCTACATCCTCGGATGCATCACAAACGGTGTTTCCTCACTTCAGAACATCAAGCTTGATACAGCAGGTATCAGAGACATGTTCGACGTTGTTGTGGTTTCCGGTGATATCGGAATTTATAAGCCCGCGAGAGGAATTTTTGACGAAGCCTGTAAAAGAGCGGGAGTCAAAAATGAGGAGGCTCTTTTTGTCGGTGATCACCCCGTCAACGACATTCAGGGTGCACTCGGTGCAGATATGAAGGCAATCAGAATGAACTACGGTGATTTCTTCGGCAAGGGTCTCGGTAATGAGGGCGTTGAAGCTGAAATCACGGAGATAAGACAGCTTCTTGAATATATCTGATTTCAGGTCACGGATGATAAAATCTTTTACAATAGGAGTGAAAGGTAATGATTTGTAAAAACTGTTCGGCAGAATATGACGATTCCTATTCCTTCTGTCCCAAATGCGGTGTGGAAAATGAGGAAAAAATCAAGGTAGGAGCTCCCGAATATACTGCACCGATGGAGTTTACCGATATTTCAAGCTTTTCGGATAACGCAGACTACGAGGAGCGCCCCGAGGCATATATGAGCGCTCAGCCTCAGGAGACTGCAGAGACTGAAGACGGCTACAGCGAGGGCTTTATCGGATATTCATACAATCAGGAAGCGGAGCTGTCGGAGAACGATGGTGAGGAGAATATGCAGGAAGAGGAAGCCGTGCAGGAGTCAGAGACAGGGGCAGATGCAGATTCAGAAGCTCAGCCCGAATGTCCCGAATATGCTTCTGAAGGTCAGGAAGCCTCATCAGAAGAAAAGGCACAGCCCGCAGAAGTAAGTGCAGAGACTGTACCTCAGAGAAAAAGACCGATTCGCCGTGTGCCTGCCGTAAACAAAAAGCAGGAAAACAGGACGATAGGTGTTATAATAGCGGTTATGTGTGTTGTTGCGGTGCTTGCCGCTTCATTTTCCGCTCTTAAAATAAGCACGGATACTCTTGAAACCACAGAGCCCGTGGAAAAGGTTGTTGCGGCAGTCGGACTTTCAACCCAGGAGGAGCTTATGCTCGAGGAGGTTGTGGCAAGGTGCTTCGCGGCGCTTAAGACCGACTTCAACAGTGAGCTTACTGATGCGGAAAGCTTCCTTTCAAGGATAAGCCCCTATGACAAGGGCGGCGTGTATTCAATGGTATATAACGAATACCCCGAGCTTCAGACTGAGGCTGACCCCGCAGACCGCTTTTACGATGAGGAAAGTGAGTCCTACGCCTACTATAAGCTTGAGGAAAAGAAAATTGATGACCTTATGTCAATGTTCGGCATAAGCGCTCACCACGAAATAAACTCCGGAAACTGCTATTACTATGACGGCTTCTACTATTTTGCTTCTGTTGAGCAGAAAATGACCTATCCCGTCAAGGCGGAAATCACAAAGAGCAAGCGTGTTCTTGACGGAAGCTATTATTCCGAGTGCTATTTCTACGCCGAGAGCGGTGAAAAGAGGGTAGAGACAGACACCTATTATCTTCTTACAGAAAAAACGGGTGATCTTCAGAGCGGTACCGTTTCATTCAGAATAAAGAGAATAAGCACAACGCCGATTTTTGATGAGAGCGGTAAGCTTGTTGAGGCAAGAACCCACAAAATCAAAAAGCAGGTAATTGAAGGTAAAACCGCAGACGGTAAGCTTTATTGCAGATATACCTTTGAGTATCCCGTTTTCACCGAGAATACTGTCGGCTATCAGGCAATAAACACCTTCTTTAACGATGCAATAAATGCTTACAGATTAAGGGCGGATTCGGCACAGAAGTCCTACGAAGGCTATACAGAGCAGGGCGGTAAGGCTGAAGATCTTCCCCTGACCGAATCGGTTATAGCAAGGGTAAGCTACGAAAACGAAAAGTACATTTCAATTGTTGAAAAAATCGGTATAAATGATCCGACTCCCGTGCAGACCGCTCCCGTAACAGAGGTGACGGAGGCTGAGGACAGTGAGGCTGAAGAGGCTCAGGCTGAGACCGAAGCAGCAGAAAAGAGCGTTACACTCTTCAAGAGAATGATTGACGGCTATGTGTTTGACAAAACTACGGGTGAGTTCGTTTCAAAGGATGTGCTTGTAGGTAAGGATTATATGGCGGTAAGTGAAATTCTCTACAGAATTTACAACGGCTACGAGTACGAAAGCATCATCCCCGAGGTGAAGACCGAGGAGGTAACCGACGAATACGGTGAGCTTATCGAGGAAGAAGCAGAAGAGGATTACGAGGAGGAGTATTACTACTCCGATGACGAAATTCCCGACGATGAGGACGGCTTCGGTACAGCTATTTACGAAAGCGCCTGCGCCTTCACTCAGCAGGGCCTCACCTTCTACTATGTAAACGAAAGCGGTATGGTTGAGGAGGTTACAATTCCTTACGCCGTTGTTGAAAGACTTGCACAGGCATAAATAAAAAACTCAGGAGGGTGTCAGCGTTGTTCCTTCCTGAGTTTTCTTTTTTTATTTTACGTAGCACCTGACAATTTCGCCGATGTACATTCTGTGGTAGTCCTTGTCGGGGTAGCAGGCGCTGTCAATTGTCGGGTCAACAAAGCTCTCGGGCTTTATATCCTGAAAGGCAAGCTTCTTACATACGAGGACAAGCTCTGATTCTTCAAAGCTGATGCTGCCGTCGGTTGCCTTGGCGGTAAGTCCCGTTTCCTTTGCCTTGTCAACGTCGCGTCCGCTGTTTCTTCCGCAGTAGGCAAGGGCCTTTCTGTATTCCTCGGTGAAAAAGCTGAGAGTGAAGAACTCCTCTCTTTCGGTGAATTCATAGGTGTATCTCTGCGGACGGATAAAGCAGAAGCATACATCCTTGTTCCACAGCTCACCCATTGCACCCCAGGAGGCGGTCATCGTGTTCCAGCTTTTTTCGTTTCCTGCGGTGATGAGACACCAGCGGTCATCGAAGAGAGAAACGGCATTTTCCTTAAGCTCTTTTATGTTGATTTCTTTCATGGTAACACCTCTTATTATGTTTATAACAGCATAAGCTCATATTTTTTATGATATGCATTATAGCACAAAAATACTGTCCTGTCTATATAAGTATAACACCCTTTTTGACTTTGAGGCTCAAGTTTTTGGTGAGAATGTCAAATATTTCAAAAGGGAGAAAAAATATTGTGAAAAAGGTTGCAAAAAATTACGTTATCGGTTAATATATTAAAGGTTAAAAATTTATTTTTCAATTCAATTTTTGGAGGTAAATCATTATGTCAGTAAAAGTTGCTATTAACGGTTTCGGTCGTATCGGCCGTCTCGCATTCCGTCAGATGTTCGGTGCAGAAGGTTATGAAGTTGTTGCTATCAACGACCTCACAAGCCCCAAGATGCTTGCTCACCTTCTCAAGTACGACACTGCTCAGGGCAGATATGACGGTCACACTGTAGAAGCAGGCGAAGACTCAATCACAGTTGACGGCAAGGAAATCAAGATCTATGCTTGCAAGGATGCAAACGACTGCCCCTGGGGCGAGCTTGGCGTAGACGTAGTTCTCGAGTGCACAGGCTTCTACTGCTCAAAGGATAAGTCAATGGCTCACATCAACGCAGGCGCAAAGAAGGTAGTTATCTCCGCTCCCGCAGGTAACGACCTCAAGACAATCGTATTCTCAGTTAACGAAAAGACTCTTACAGCTGACGATACAATCATTTCAGCTGCTTCCTGCACAACAAACTGCCTTGCTCCCATGGCTAAGGCTCTCAACGATTATGCAGCTATCCAGAGCGGTATCATGACAACTGTTCACGCTTACACAGGTGATCAGATGGTTCTCGACGGTCCTCACAGAAAGGGTGACCTCAGAAGAGCACGTGCAGCTGCTGCAAACATCGTTCCCAACTCAACAGGTGCTGCTAAGGCTATCGGCCTTGTAATTCCCGAGCTCAACGGTAAGCTTATCGGTTCAGCTCAGAGAGTTCCCACTCCCACAGGCTCAACAACAATCCTTGTTGCTGTAGTTAAGGGTGACGACGTAACTAAGGAAGGCATCAATGCTGCTATGAAGGCTGCTGCTTCCGATTCCTTCGGTTACACAGAGGAAGAACTCGTTTCATCCGACATCGTTGGTATCAGATACGGCTCACTCTTCGATGCTACTCAGACAATGGTTACAAAGATCGAAGACGGTCTCTATCAGGTACAGGTTGTTGCTTGGTACGACAACGAAAACTCATACACAAGCCAGATGGTACGTACAATCAAGTACTTCGCAGAGCTTGCATAATCTGAAGCTTTAATATTAAGCGCAGAACAAAAATCAAAACAGACAAGCACTTCAATCCGAAGTGCTTGTTTTTTTGATTTTTTAGACGTTTTTTCGCCCGCTCGACGTACCTTTGTACGCCTTCGGGGCGAAGAAAACGCCTTCTGCATCTTAATCTTAAGAGCTTCAGCGTACGTTCCTCTTTTTTGGATTTGCCCACAGTACATACATACAGCTTCGGGGTGAAGAAAAGCCTTTCTGTATCTTAATCTGAGTGCTACGGGGCTTCGGGTGATTTTGTAGGGACACGGCGTGCCGTGTCTGCAAAAAAATGCCGCTTTTTACGGGGAATCGTAGGGCAGCGGTTTGCTCCTGCCGCAAGGTCTGAATTTTCAGTTGACAGCAAGCGTATGTTTGAGTTATACTGAAACTGAAGAAAAAACATTAAAAGGAGGTAAAAACAATGGAGAAAACAATCCGCAATCAGAGAATAATAATCATAATGCTGACGGTGCTGCTCATCTGCAATTTCTTTGCGTTGTCAAACCTCGATTCGAAGCTTGACAACCTGAACAACAATCTCAGCAACAGTATTCAGCAGGTAAGGTCAAATGTCAGCACAATCCTTTCTGAAATCTACAGCATCAATGAGACAAAGAAGCAGGAGGCAAGCCTTATAACCTCCTTTGATTATGAATACGGTGAGCTTGATATAAGTAAGTTTACCGTTCCCGTAAAGGTTAAGCTTGTGCCGAAAACCGTCGGAGATGATACCGTGTTTAAGCTTGAGTTCGGTGGTGAAACAGTCAGCCTGAAAAAGAACGGTGACTCCACTGAGTTTACCGCGGAGTTTGAAAGGGGAGTTTTCGCCGATAAAGGTGATGTACCTGTAATGCTTGTTGTTAATTCGGACGGAAAAACACAGACCGAGGAGCTTGAATGGAATCTCGGCGGGCTTTATTGGGAGTATCTGCCCAATTCAAACGCCTCTTATGTTTTTGACGATATTACGTGGAGTGAGAAGAGCGGCATTATAGTTGACGGTACAGTTGTCACCTTCCTCGATGATGAGGAACCGGACAACTTCAAAAATGCAAAAATTATTTACAAGGTCAACGGCAAGGTGCTTGCCGAGGAGGAAACCGGTGAGGATAAGCATATTCAGCTTTACAAAACCTTCCCCGGCTACGGTGCGGGTGACATCCTTGAACTTTATTTTGAGGCGGAGGATAAATACGGCTTTATCCACGAGACGCTTCTCAAAAGGATAACTCTCGGTACAGACGGTACTTTCACAGAGGAGACGGAGACTGAGGGAGAAAGCGAAACTGTAATCAAGGACAAGGATGGCAATGTGCTTTGCTGGTAAAGAAATAATTGTAGAGAGCGACGCCCTCGTCGCTCCTATAAAAACAAATCTGCGGCAGAGGTGTTGTGCTCTGTTTGCATTGCTTAAACTATATGTTGTATAATACTGTAAATGGTAGGGGTGGCAGGTTGCCACCCCTACTTTTTTGTCAAAAAACATTGACAAACACTGTATTCTTGATGTATAATAACTTTCCGCGAGTTATCGCCTGTTAATTTAAAAGCGTCGGACTCATATTGCGTTACTACTTACACTACTTGAGCAATGTGTCCCGTTTTAATTTTAAAAAATCTATTATTAAAAGGAGGTTAACGCAATGAAAAGAACTTACCAGCCCAAGAAGCGTCACAGAAAGATGGAGCACGGCTTCCGTAAGAGAATGTCCACAAGAAACGGCCGCAAGGTACTTGCACGTCGTCGTGCAAAGGGCAGAAAGCAGCTCACATACTAATTAAACACCACGGCATAATTGCCGGCAGTTCACTTTACTGTGTTGGGATTTGATTTTTTTGCAGAAATACCTTTCTTTAACTGAAAATACGGATTTTCAGCGTGCATATCACCGCGGAAAGTCCTGCGCGCGACCTGCACTGGTTGTTTATTCAAACAAGAACCGTGTGGGTGTTTGCCGTGTCGGTATTACTACAAGTAAAAAAATCGGCAATGCAGTTGAACGCAACCGTTCCAGAAGAGTTATAAGAGCGGCATTCAGAGCTGTAAGTGCGGAATATACCTTCAGGGGGAATTTTGACTTTGTCCTTGTTGCAAGGAGCAAGACAAAATACCTGAAAACCGAAAAGGTACGCCTTGCAATGGTGGAATGCTTACGAGAGGTCGGTGCCATTGAATGAAGAGGTTGCTTTTAGCAGTCATCAGATTTTACCGCAGGCACATTTCGCCTCATCTTCCGCCTATGTGCAGGTATTATCCCACCTGCTCGTGCTATGCGATAGAAGCAATTGAAACCCACGGAGCACTGAAGGGAGGCCTTCTTGCCGCGTGGCGTGTTTTGCGTTGCAACCCTCTTTCACCGGGGGGCTATGATCCCGTACCGCCTAAAAAGGATAAACGGGACTGATTTATTGTACTCTTCGGAATAATTTCACGAGAGGAAATTTAAAAATGTTTGATTTCTTATACGGCATTTTCGGTTATCTGTTCAGATTTCTTCTTCCTATTGTAGGTAATTACGGACTTGCACTTCTTATTTTTACATTGTTCTTCCGTGCAATTCTTCTTCCTACAACCATCAAGCAGCAGAAGTCCTCTGCAAAAATGGTTCGTCTTCAGCCCAAGCTCAAGAGAATCAGAGAAAAGTATCAGGATTATGCTCCTCAGGAGAGGAACATGAAAATTCAGCAGGAAACAAGCGAGCTTTATCAGCGTGAGGGTTACTCATCAATGGGCGCAAGCTGCGCTCCGCTTCTTTTCCAGCTTCCCATTCTCTGGGGTCTTTACGGTATTATCCGTCAGCCTCTCAAGTATGTTCTTGAGATTTCAGAAGAAGCTATTCAGGCCTTTGAGGGCGTTATGACAACACTCGCCAAGGCAGGTGTTGACGTGGCTGAAACAGCAGGCAACGTTGCCAAAAAGGCAAACTCCGCCGCTGCATATATTGAAGCGACAATTATTTCAAACATCGATGCAATCGTTGAGGCTAAGCCCGAGCTTCTTACACAGTTCGGTACAGAGGTTGAAAAAATCCGCGCCTTCGATTTCTCAGTTTTCGGAATCGATCTCGGTTCAATTCCTTCTGAATTCTACGGCGAGCACGGTATCAGCAAGGCATCAATCCTTGTTCTTCTGATTCCTGTGCTTTCAGGTCTTACCTCACTTCTCACAAGTGTTCTTACACAGGCAAGACAGAAGAAGAACAATCCTCAGATGGAAAACCAGCAGATGATGGGCTGCATGATGCTTTCAATGCCCCTTATGTCTGTAATGTTCACCTGGTCAATGCCCGTTGCTATGGGTATGTACTGGATTCTTTCCAACGTTCTTGCATTTGTACAGACACTTATTCTCGGTCACATCTATGCTCCGAGAAAGACAATTGCAAAGCTTATGGTTGATGAAACGGTTTACCGCCGTTCCTACGAGAAGAACAGAAAAGCAATCATCAAAAACAACAGCGAAACCGAAGCAGAATAATTCAGAATTTTACTTACTTTAAATAAAAACACAACAAACGGTGGTGATAACAAAATGATACATGAAGCTACGGCTACAGGTGCAACCGTTGAAGAGGCTCTTCAGAACGCTCGCGCGGCGCTTAACGCTCCCGCACTTGCCGATGTGCATACAGAGATTATCTCAATGCCCACAAAGAAGCTCCTCGGACTTTTCGGCGGCTCACCTGCAAAAGCAAGAGCATATTACGAAACTCCCGACGCACCCGAGAAGAAGGCTCCCGCAAAGAAGGCTGAAAAGGCTCCCAAGGCTGAAAAGCCTGCTGTCAAGGCAGAGAAAAAGGAAGCTCCCAAGGCAGAAAAGGCTGAGGCTAAGGAGACTGAGGCAAAGGAAGCTGTAAGAACTCCCGTTGATGCTGCTTCAAGCAAGAGCATCACAGCAGCAGTTGATTACATTGCGGCTGTTGTAAAGGGTATGGGCGTTGCGAGTGTTGATATTCAGGCTTTCCGCACAGAGGAAAACGAAATCATCCTTGAGCTTGACTGCGGTGAGGATTACGGTATTGTAATCGGCAGAAGAGGCGAGACCCTTGACTCAATTCAGTACCTTACAAGACTTGTTGCAAACAAGACAAAGGAAGACGGCGAATATTCACGTATTTCCATCAATGTCGGAAGCTATCGCGAAAAGAGAAAGAACACTCTCAGAGAGCTTGCAAGAAAGAACTCAGAGAAGGTACTTAAATACGGCAGAAATGTTACATTTGAGCCCATGAACCCCTATGAAAGAAGAATCATTCATACTGCAGTTCAGGAAATTGAAGGTGTAACATCACATTCAGTCGGTGCTGATGCATCAAGAAGAGTGGTTATCACTCTTGCAGAGGGCGTAAAGCCCACACACCCCTCAAAGGGTGGATATAACAGAGGCAGAGGCGGACGCGGCGGCTATAACCGCGGCGGCAACAGAGGCGGCCGTTCACAGGCTCCCCGTGTTGATGCTCCCACAAGAGCACCCAGAACCGATGCCGGTGCCGAGAAGGTTTCTCTTTACGGCAAGATTAACTGATGAAAAAACCTCCCGAAAACGGGAGGTTTTTTGTGCGTAGAGAAACAAGAAAAGTTCTTTGGTTCTTTCTTACAAGAAAGAACGCCACGCGGCGAGCGAAAAAAACAACAAATGAATAAACGAAGGTCACGGAAAAGTGTTGTCCGTGACCTTTTGATTTGATGAATTTTATAATGACCTCGCCGGTCGGGCGTCACTTTTTTTGTAAAAAAAGTGACCAAAAAAACTTTTCTTTTTTTGTTTTACGGCAGTACATTTCCCGCTGCACGGTAAATCTCATACCATTCCTCACGGGTAAGCTTAATCTCACTCGCCCTTATGCAGTCAGCGAGCCTCGTAAGATTGGTCGTACCCGTAACAGGCTGCATCTTTGCGGGGTGACGGAGCAGCCATGCAAAAGCAATCGTTGTCTTTGAAGCCCCGTATCTGTCGCCTATTTCCTTGAGCGTCTTGTTGAGCTTCGGGAACTTTCTGTTGTCCACAAAGCAGCCCTCGAAAAATCCGTACTGCATCGGTGACCAGGGCTGAATTGTAATTCTGTTGAGTCTGCAGTAGTCAAGCACACCGCCGTCACGGTTTGTGGCAGAATCGTTATACATATTAACGTTGATGCCCGCCTGAATCATCGGCGCGTGCATTATTGAAAGCTGAAGCTGATTTGCACAAAGGGGCATATCAAGACAGGATTGCAGAAGCTCCATCTGATAAGGATTCTGATTGGAGACGCCGAAGTGACGCACCTTGCCCTTCGCTTTAAGCTCGTCAAAGGCGCGGGCAACCTCCTCAGGCTCCATAAGCGCATCGGGGCGGTGAAGAAGCAGTACATCGATATAATCTGTGCCGAGACGCTTCAGGCTTCCGTCAACAGAAGAAATAATGTGCTCATAGGAAAAGTCAAACTGACCCTTACGGATACCGCACTTCGTCTGAATGATAAGATCTTTCCTGTTCAGGTGTGCGATTGCCTTGCCGAAAACCTCTTCACTCTTACCTCCGCCGTAAATGTCGGCGTGGTCAAAAAAGCTTGCGCCGTTTTCGAGGGCGGTGTCAACAAAGGCGGAAACCTCCTTTTCCTTCATATCGCTTATTCTCATACATCCGACGGCGACGGTGGGTACCTGCAAGCCGCTTTTACCGAGTTCGATTTTATACATAGCTTTTCTCCTTATATTTATTTATCTGAATTATAGCACCTTGCGGAAAAAATTGTCAATCACTTTTATGCTTGACAATAGTTTTTCAGACGGGTAAAATTAAACTGATGAAACGAGGTGTAATAATGCAACAGTTCAATGTTACGGGAATGTCCTGCGCCGCCTGCAGCGCAAGGGTGGAAAAGGCGGTGAAGCCGATTGCGGGCGTTGAAGGCTGTGCGGTGAATCTTCTGACAAACACTCTCACTGTTGAGGGCACGGCAAATGAAAAGGATATTATAGCCGCCGTAAAAAAGGCGGGCTACGGAATAAAGCCGCAGAGCGGTGAAGATAAAGAGGAAGGCAAAGCGGATACTATTGAGGATAAGGAAACCGGCAGGCTTGTGGTAAGGCTTGTAAGCTCCCTTGTGCTTTCTGCATTGCTTATGTATATTGCTATGGGTCATATGCTTTCTTTGCCGCAGCTTTCTGTTATTGAGGAAAGCTCCGTTCTGAATGCGGTACTGCAGATGCTTCTTGCTGTTGCAGTTATGATTATAAACCGTAAGTTTTTTATAAATGGCTTCAAGGGTGTGCTGAACAAGGCGCCGAATATGGATACCCTTGTTGCTCTCGGCTCGGGAGCTTCCTTTGTGTGGAGCGTTGCCGTGCTTGTGATGATGGTAAATTCTCAGATAAAGGGTGATATGACTGCGGTTATGGAATACCGCCATGACCTTTATTTTGAGTCTGCGGCTATGATACTTGCTCTTATCACTCTCGGGAAAATGCTTGAAAGCAAAAGCAAGGGAAAAACAACAACGGCGCTTAAGGCTCTTTTGGATTTGAAGCCGAAGACGGCAAGAGTTATAAAAAACGGCGAAGAAATAACCGTAAATGCCGCTGAGGTTAAAAAGGGTGATATCTTTGTTTTAAAGCCCGGTGACAGTGTGCCCGTTGACGGTGTTGTGCTTGAGGGTGAGAGCGCGATAAATGAAAGCAGTCTCACGGGTGAGAGTATTCCCGTCGATAAGACTGCGGGCGACAGAGTGAGCGCCGCTACAATAAATCAGTCGGGTTTTCTTAAATGCGAGGCAGTTGCCGTAGGTGAGGATACAACAATTTCACAGATTATAAAAATGGTCGGCGATGCCGCTGCGGGTAAGGCTCCTATTGCTAAGGCGGCGGACAAGGTAGCGGGAGTATTCGTTCCCGTTGTTATGGCTATAGCCGTAATCACCTGCATCGTGTGGCTCTTGTCCGGTGCAGAGGTCGGGTTTGCTCTTGCGAGAGGAATTTCCGTCCTTGTTATAAGCTGCCCCTGTGCGCTCGGTCTTGCAACTCCCGTTGCGATTATGGTCGGTAACGGAGTCGGCGCGAAAAAGGGAATACTTTTCAAAACCGCAGAAGCACTCGAAAAGGCGGGAAGAATAAAGGTTGTTGCTCTTGATAAAACGGGTACCGTTACAAAGGGTGAGCCCGAGGTTACCGATATTTTTGCCTGTGAAGGAACAACGGAGGATGAGCTTGTCAGCCTTGCCGTGGGTCTTGAAGCTAAAAGTGAGCATCCCCTTGCAAGGGCGGTTGTCGCTTACGTAGAGAAAAGGTCTGTTAAGGGAGTCGCAATAACAGATTTTGAAGCCGTCACAGGTAAGGGACTTAAGGGTAAGCATAACGGTAAAGCTGTATACGGAGGAAGCCTTGATTATATTTCTTCTCTTTGTAATGTTTCGTCCGATGTTAAACAAAGGGCTGTTGCCTTGGGTAAGCAGGGTAAAACGGTGCTTTACTTTGCCTGCGAGGGTGAGCTTATCGGCTTCATAGCCGTTGCGGATGCCATAAAGGAAAGCAGCCGCAGAGCAGTTGAAAGGCTTCACAGAATGGGCATTGAAACGGTTATGCTCACCGGTGACAATGAGGATACGGCAAAGGAAATTGCAGAACAGGCGGGTATTGACAGGGTTGTTGCGGGCGTGCTTCCCGACGGAAAGGAAAGAGTAATAAGGGAGCTTAAGCTGAAAAATTCCGTCGCTATGGTTGGCGACGGAATAAACGATGCGCCCGCTCTCACAAGCGCAGACCTCGGTGTTGCAATCGGGGCGGGTACGGATATAGCCGTTGATGCGGCTGACGTTGTCCTTGTAAAAAGCGACCTTGAAGCCGTATGCGATATGATACACATCGGAAGAAAGACGCTTCGTAACATTCACGAAAATCTTTTCTGGGCGTTTATCTATAATATTATAGGTATCCCTCTTGCGGCGGGTGTCTGGATTCCTGTCTTCGGCTGGGAGCTTAATCCTATGTTCGGCGCGGCTGCAATGAGCCTTTCAAGCTTCTGTGTTGTTATGAATGCGCTGAGGTTGAATCTTATAAAGTTTAAATAATGAGAAAGCCGCGTGTTGGTGCAAATCACCTACCGCGGCTTTAATGTTCAGTTTTTGCGTTTCATTCTGTCAGCCTGATTCGCCATTCCCGCAATACACGCAATATAGATGTAAACGATGGGCGTTGTGAAGGGCTGGGCAATGTTGACGGTTGCCTGCATCCAGTAGGCGACAAGTCCCGTCAGGAGTGCTAAGGCAAGGGTGCTTTCTTTAAGCTTTTTGACAACCGTATAAATTGTCGTTGCAATTACGCCGAGGTAGGCGGTGAGTCCCGCAAGACCCGTTGTCATAAGATATTGCAGATACTCGTTGTGCGCCTGGTCGAGGCTCTTTCTTTCAAAAAGCTTTGCCGATGCCGTTACCTTGTGAAGGCTTTCGAGTCCCGTGCCGAGAAGCTTTTCCTTTAAGCTGTATTCGTAAAGATAGGTTTTTGCACAGAAGCGCCAGATCTTACCGCGGTATGTGCCCCATTCCGAGGTGATTTTGAAGGCACCGTTGAAGCGGGGGAGTCCCACCGTGTTTGCAAGGACAAAGCATATACAGATTGTGAGCACGAAAACGATAAGGCAAAGAGGATAAATCACCTTGAGTATCCTGAGCTTATCGGGGAATTTGTGCACTATAAGAAGAGCGAGCGCACAGCCGAGGATGATAGCGGCGGATATATAAGGATTTACAAGAATTTTCAGAAGTCTTGAAACCGCAATATTACCCTTACCGCTGAGGTTGTAAATGAGCATATAAGTCTGAGATGAAAGAACAATTATAATAATGCTCAAAAGAAATCTTTTCAGTCTGTGGGGTCTGCTGTAGAAGAAAAGCGGCATAATAAGAAGCGATGATCCGAAGCCTACAACAAAGCTTTCGCTTGAGGTTACCATCATACCGAAGGCGCCGAGAATGAGGGCGGCGGTGTAGACGGCACGACTGATTTTTCCTACACTCAGACAGAAGCCGCAGACAACAAGAGGCATAAGCAGACACATGTAGCTGCTGTAAAAATTGATGTTGCCTATTGTGGAGAGAAAAGAGGTTGTATAGCCTTCGCCGATTCCGTTGTAAAGACCGAGGATGTCAATTCCGTAGCAATGAAGCACACCGAGTATGCAGACAATTGAAAAGGCAAGGACGGAGGAAAACAGAAATCTCTGTGCCGATGTGAAATTACGGGAAACAATAAAATAAACCACCGTATAAATCACTATTGTATAAAAGCCCTGATACCTTGAGGATAAGCCGAGCCAGCAATCGCTGTACTTTGCAAAGATACAGCTTATAAGCATTACTCCGCAGAAGGCCGCCATTGCTATGTCGGTTGCAGAAAGCTCCGCTTTTTTATTGAGACCTTCGCGGGAAGGTGCTTCGCCGTCGGAGACTTTTTTCTTTCCGCCGCCGGAAACTACAAAGGCTATAAGTGCGATGCTTATAATATGAAAGTATATGCTTTTGGTTTCGGTTATGTTGAAGTAGCCGTCGGTGAAAATCAGGGGCAGACCGAACATAACGCCTATAAGATAATAAATTACCGAGGATTGAAGCTGAGTTTTGACGGGCTGAGGTGCCCTGGTTTTAGTTTTCATTGTCTTTTCCTCTTATATATGTATTTGTATTTAATATTTATGGATTTGCAAGGGGTAATATATCATAAAAATTCTTTTAAGTCAATGTAAAAGTGACACCCTATCAATATTGCATAATTATACCAATTTAACAATGTACACTATGCCGAAAATGTTTTTTTCGCATTGCTTTTTCTTTTGAAAAGCACTATAATTGGAATACTATATGTAAAAGAAAGGAGTTTTTGACATGGCAGAACAGGCAAAAAAGCAGAAGCTTAATGTCAAAAAGACCATATTAACCGGCTTCGGTTTCTTGGCAACCTCAATAGCGTGGGCGATTTACGACCCTTACATCACTAAGATTCTCAATAAGATTCTTACCGAAAGCGAATTTATCTCAAGCCTCAGTGCTTCTCTTGCAAAGGCAATTCCCTGGATTGGTGAATTTGCAGAGGCACAGGGTCAGAGCACAATTTCCGCAACGGGCGGCTTCTCATTGGTGCCCCTTTTCATCGGTATCATTATGACTTTTGATAACATCTTCGGTGTTATCTTCCAGCCCACCTTCGGTAAGCTTTCCGATAACTGCCATTCAAAGCTCGGTAAGCGCCGTCCCTTTATCGTTGGCGTTGCTCCCATTTCATCCGTGCTTTTTGCGCTTATCCCCATTGTTGCGCTGAATACTGAGGGCGCTATGCAGCTTCCTCTTACAATGTTTGTAATTATTCTCTTTGTTTTCTCAATGTCCCTGTGGAGAGCACCCGTTGTTGCTCTTATGCCCGACCTTACTCCTCCCGAGCTTCGCTCAGAGGGTAACGCAATCATCAACCTTATGGGCGGTATCGGCTCAGCAGTAGGTATGGTTGCAGGTACAATCGGTATTGCACTCTGTACTCTTTTCGCAGGCTACAGCAAGGCTGAAATCAAGGCTGACGAAACCGTTTCCTTCCCCTATGTATTCATCGTAGGCTCACTCGTTATGATTATCGGTATGCTTGTGCTTCTCTTCTTCGTTAAGGAGGAGGATACCAGCATCAGAATCAAGGCTGACGCTAATCAGTACGCTGACGAGAAGGCTCTTAAGAAGGCACAGAAGGAAGCAGCAAAGCAGAAGAAGGCAGAGCTTAAGGCTATGAAGCTCACAAAGGGTGAAAGAAAGAGCCTTGTATTTATGCTCGGTACACTCTTCTTCCTTTTCTGCGCATCAAATGCAATTACAACCTTCTTCTCACTTTTTGCTCAGGAAATCCTTCATATGATTACCTCAGAGGCAACCTTCATTATGCTCATCTTTGCAGTATGCTCAGGTGTGGCGGCTATCCCTGCAGGTAAGTTCGGCTCAAAGTTCGGCAGAAAGAAGACAATCATTGCAGGTCTTGCAGTATTCCTTGTAGCGTTCATCGTATTCTTTGGTGTGTTCCTCGGTATGCTCGGCGGCAAGAGCCTTTCAATCAATAACTACGTAACAGTCAACAACGCATACATCGCAGTTGACGAAAACATCAACGCTTACAATGCAACCGTAAGTGATGCCGCTCAGGCAGAGGGCAGAAGCCTTGCTGATGACGAGGTGCTCAGCATCGAGGGCTACCTTGAATATAAGAGCGGTGCGGAGCAGACTGAGGCAGTTAAGGGCTACTATGAGGCTTACGAGGCTCACCTTATCTCAACTCTCGGTGAGGGTATCTTTGATGAAATCATCAACGTTGCGAATACGGTTCTCGGTACAGAGGCAGCAACCGTTGACGTTGCACTCGGAGCAATTGTAGAAACCGTTGACAGCGTTACTAAGATTCTCCGCGTTCTCATTTATCCCGTTCTTATTCTCGGCGGTGCTGCAAATATGTTCATCACCGTTAACACTCTTCCCCTTGTTCTTGAAATCGGCGGTATTGAAAAGGTTGGTACCTTCACGGGCTACTATTACACCGCAACCTTCTCAGCACAGATTGCTTCTCTCATCGTTTACGGCTTTATCAGAATGTTCGCAGGCACATATATGTCACTGTTCTACTACAGCCCGATTATGTTCGGTCTTGCAATTATTCTCATTATGTTTGTTAAGCACGGTGAGGCAGTTCCTCAGGAGATCATCGATAAGATTGAAGAGGAAAACGCTGATTAAGAAAAGGGCCAAGGGCCAAAGGGCCGAGGGCCGAGTAGGGACACGGCGTGCCGTGTCCGCAAAACGGTCGCGCATTATGGCAAACCGTAGTTCAGGGGCTTGCTCCTGCTGCAGTAAAAACAACAAATCACACCGCTTTGGAAAATCCAAGGCGGGGTTTTTATGTGTATCATACCTGAATATGTGATTTTTATGATATGCGGGCTTTAACTGTACCTATATTTAGTGGACTTTTGGTAGTTAAATCACAATAAATAGTGCACAAAAAACATATAAAAAATTCTCGCAATTTTCACAAACTTTTTCGCCGAAAACTATTGACAAACACCCGGGGCTATGTTATTATATTCGGGCATGTGAAGTGGGTTTGGGTATAACTCTGTCTTCACATAACCTAAACGATATGCGATGATGCGGGAGGTGGCTGTCCTCTGAGGCAGGAAATTTCCGCGGAGTATGTCCGATTTAAAACCGGGCGATCTATATTTCATCTTTAACGCTGTTATCTTGCGTTAAGGTCGGGTGCGGCTCCTATGGGGGAATTCTGCGCTTCGGACTTAAACAGCGCTTTGGGTGAACTGTGCTTATTTGAAGCTGACGACCGGAAATATCTGTTTCCGGTTTTTAAAATGACCGGGATGCAAACACCCGGGCGAGCGTAAGAAAATAAGCAACGCCCTACTAATTCTTAATTAGGAGGCAAACAAAATGGCAGTAAAGGAAAAGATCCGTATCAGACTTAAGGGTTACGACCACAACCTTGTTGACAAGGCTGCAGAGATGATCGTTGAGGCTGCAAAGCGTACAAACGCAACAGTTTCAGGTCCCATTCCTCTTCCCACAGAAAAGGAAGTCGTAACAATTCTTCGCGCTGTTCATAAGTTCAAGGACAGCCGTGAGCAGTTTGAGCAGAGAACTCACAAGAGACTCATCGACATCATCAGACCTACACCTAAGACCGTAGAAGCTCTGACAAGTCTTGAGATTCCTGCAAGTGTTGAAATCGAAATCAAGAGATAACAAAAACTGATTTCTATACCCGATTGACACAAAACAGGAAATAAGGTCACGTTGCCGGACGGCAACCAATAACCAAAGGAGGATAACAAACATGAAAAAAGGTCTTATCGGCAGAAAGATCGGCATGACTCAG
>JAZOVO010000015.1:0-41358 GCA_045658745.1 Acutalibacteraceae bacterium
TAACTTTTGTTTTTTTGCCGGTTTGATTTATGCCTGCTGAATTTTTGTTCAGCCATTTTAATTTTAATCAGACAAACACCAAATATGTGGAGCTGCTAATGTTCAATTTGAAGATTAATACCGTATGAACATTAGCACCAAGCCAACATGATCCGAACTTTTTTCTTCAGAAGAGGGGGTTCGGATTTGTTGTTTTTATAAGTGATGCTTATTTAAGCAACGGTATTTTAATAAGCAATTACTGTATCAAGAAAAATTACAAATTTAATATGTGAATAAAATAATAAAGAATAACACGTTCCGTTGTTTCTTATGTGTGTTGTAAAAAATGGGTGTGTTTTTTTGTGTCGGGAGAGCACTTGACCGGCATTCAAGCCGTCAAGAGTTTGATACTCTTCGTCTCCGCCAAAAATCTCGTTCTTCGGCTTGTCATAGCGGAGGACGGTTGAGACTAAGGCTACGGTGAAGTCAATTGCGGCAACACCGTGCCTCCGTTTTACGAAGCCTTTTTGGCATTGGTTTTCATTTCTCCTTTTGCTTTTTCTGACATTTCAGCATCAGGAAATTGCATAACAGCAACACCTGCAAAGCGTATTTTTGGGGGAATATGCTTTTTACCGTCTTCACCTGTAACTCTGTCAAAAATCTCAATTTTAGTAATTAGCTTATTAACAATAGAACATAAACCGCTCAGAAGTCAAATTAAAAAGTAATTTTATTTAACATATTTGATTGTTTCTTATTGATAAATATCATAGTTTGTTATACAATGAAACCAGACAATTACCCTCGGGAGCTGAAAATATGAAGAACAAAAAAATATTGCGTGTGTTAAAAATATGCATTGTCCTTATCCTCACTCCTGCAATAATTTACGGTCTGCTTTATGTCTCAATGCTTATATCAGGATTTTTGCAGATAAGTAAAAACATAGAGTATCAGGATAACCGCCTTGAATATCTCAGAACAGAATATTACGGCGACTCCTACACTCCCTGCAATGAGCAGAGCTTTACTGCCTTCAATCTTGAAGAAGCCTTTGAGCGGGGCGTAAGAATCAATGAAATTGCCGTTATCGGTACGCATAACAGCTACCAGCTTCTTGCTACTCCTCAGAAGCGTGCCCTTGAAAGCGTCCGCAGCTTTTTGTCCTCAGGAGAAAAGGGCGGAAACAGAAGCTTTGAAATGGATACATTTACCGAGCAGCTTGAAAGGGGAGTAAGAAACCTTGAAATTGATATTGAAACCGTGGACGACGGCGGAGATGTCAGCTTTATTGTCACCCACAATCCCTTAACCGACAATGCTTCAAGTGCTTATGATTTCGAAAAGGGTCTTGAGGAGATTTTACTTTGGTCAGAGAATAACCCCGGTCATCTGCCTGTTTATCTGCTTATTGAGCCTAAGGGCAATGTTGACGAGATAAACAATATGAAAAATTTCTCTTTTGAATATGCCCTCGAGCTTGATAATATAATCAGAGAGACTTTCGGCGACAGCCTGCTTACACCTGAACTCGCTATGGGAGGCTTCGCTACACTTGAGGAAATGAGAATGGCGGACGCCTGGCCTACGCTTAAGGATGCCTCGGGAAAAATCATTGTGCTTCTTCATCCGTGCGACGTTACCGCAGAATACATAGATTCCGATACTACGATGTCCTCGCAGGCAATGTTCCCTATGCTGAGAACTGAGGATATTGATAAGCCCTACGCATCATTTATTCTTGATAACGAGCCTGAAAATGCAATTCAGAACAACAAAAAGACCGTTGACGAAAAGAAGCTTATGGTGAGAAGCCGCGCGGACAATTATCCCGATTCCGATGACGGAAAATATGCTCTCGCCGATAGCTGTGGCTCACACATTATCACAACTGACTATCCGCCCCGTACGGTAAGACCGCAGGAGCACACCTACACCTTTGGCGGGTATACGGTGAAGCTGGTTAAGTAGGAGGTGAAACGGCTTTAAGTCTGTCTTTTTCGATGTCCGAAAAATTTATATTTATGCTATAATTTTCCAAAAGGAGGAATACATTATGTTTACATTCATTAAAATGCTTTCTGCAGTTACTGCCTTTGTTATGTCAATGCTTCCGCTTTCAATCCATCCTCAGGAGCAAAAGTGCAAGCCTGAGTTTACAGGCACCTTCATTCAGTCGTGGATGACCTGCGTGTGGGATGACGAGAGATGGGCTGAGGAAGCCGGAAATATGAAAAAAGCAGGTATCGAGTATCTCGTGCTCCAGTCTCTTGCCGATAAGGCATATAAAAAGGACGGCGGCGAGTGGAAGGTTTATTATAAGAGCGATGTTGAAGCGCTTAAGGATGCAGCCTTCGGCGGCGACTGTCTTGAGCCCGCACTTAAGGCGTGTCAGGCTGAGGGAATCAAGGTTTTTGTAGGACTTTCAATGTTTGACGATTTCTGGAGTGAGGCTGGTATAGGCTCACTTTATCAGGAGGTCTGCCGTGTGGCAGGGGATATGGCAGCGGATATTTACAGTAAGTACGGTGAAAAGTATAAGGACACCCTTTACGGTTGGTACTATACACCGGAAATCAGCAACGGTCTTCTCTGTCAGCTTACCCTTGACGGAATTGTGCTCGGTATCAACCGTATTATTGACCGTCTCAATGAGGTTAACCCCTCAATGCCTCTGCTAATGAGCCCCTTCTATTCGGAATATATTGCAACGGGCCCCGTTGTAACGCTTTGTAATTATGTACGCTTCTTTAATAAGGTCAACTTCCGCGACGGTGATATCGTAGCTCCTCAGGATGCAATCGGTGCAAAATGGACAAGGGAAAAGAGCCTTGAAATGACCTGGAAGCTTTATAAGGCGGCGTTTGACACCTGCAGGGCCGATATAAAGCTTTGGGCAAACTGTGAAAACTTTGACGGCGCAATTGCAAGTGAAACTCTCGGCGGACTGCTTTCACCGAAGATTACGGAGAATAAATCCAACGTAACCGCAACCCTTGACCGCTTTACCCGTCAGATGGAGATTGCCTCAAGGTACGCGGATAATATTATCACCTTCTCCTATAATCACTATTACAGCCCATCAAATGTAAACCCCGCCTTTATCAACACATATTACGATTATGTTGAAAACGGTCACGTGCTTGAAAAGGAGGCTCCCAAGGCTCCTGAGGTAACAAAGGTGCAGACCGAAAAGGGCGTTGAGTTTACCTGGGACGAGGCTGAGGATAACTTCGGTATTGCTTATTACCGCCTTGAAAAGGACGGAAGCTTCCTTGCAAGAATTGATAAGTATTACGGATACGAGGAAAACGCCTTTACCGATGAAAACGGCAGCCTTGACAGCGTATATACAATTGAAGCCGTTGATGCCGCGGGCAACAGCACGGGTAAGCTTGTGATAAAATAAAAGTTATCAAACGTTGAAAAGCAGCAGTAAAACACTTTTTGGTTTTACTGCTGTTTTATTTTAATCGCTACATTTTTTCTGAATGTGTTTAATAAAAAAGCACACAAAGTTGCAAATGCGATGCGTTGTTGCAAAAGTTACAAAATGTTCATAAATATTGCAAATTTATGGTAAATCAGATTGTATAATTTATTGTGGACATTGTTATGAAAGGGTGATACTATGACTGAAATTAAGCTTAAAAACGGTGAAATTGCAGAAGCTTATCCGATTACAAGCTCACAGCAGATGATGTATCTTATGTCGCTTAAATACGGCTCGGGCTATCCCGTGAATAATATCGGCTGCGGTGTGTACTGGAAGGGTGAAATTAACAAGGGTGAAATGAAGGCTTCAATTTACGAGGCTATCCGACGCTGCGACACAATGCGCCTTCGCTTTGTTATGGGTAAAAGACTTCAGCTTCATCAGTATGTTACCGAAAAAAGTCAGCTGCTTGTTGATGAGTGGGATCTGAGCGATAAAACAATTGACGAGGCAAAGGAGACCTTGCTTGCCTTTTCAAGATGCACTATTCCGATGTTTCAGTGTGAGGTGCATAAAATCTTCCTTGTTAAATTCAAGGACGGCTATCAGGGCTTGTTTATGAGAATTCACCACCTTGCAATGGATGCATATTCACTAAAGGTTTTCATTAACGATATATTTGAAATTTACAAGCACAGAACACAGGGTACGGCTTATCCGAAGCCTATGAGACCCTATATTCCTGCTCTTGAAAAGGAGCTCGAATACGAAACAAGTGAGCAGCACAGGATTGACTGTGAATACTGGTACGATTCTCTTGCAAAGGAAGCCGAGCCGATTTTCACCGACTTTTTGCTTGATAACAGACTTAAAAAGCAGCAGGAGAAATATCCTGAGCGTCGCTTTGCCGATATTCATTCGGGTCTGCCCGATGCTGACGCGGTGCGCTTCAGTATGAGCAAGGAGCAGAGTGATAAGCTTTTTGAGCTTTGCAATGAAAGGAATTTGTCAATCTTTTCCGTCATTTCAATGGCGGTAAGAACCGCACTTTCCTGCTTTAACGATAATCAGCAGGACGTTTCCTTTAAAATGATTATAAACCGTCGCGGCGCTATCGCAGAGAAGAAGTCGGGCGGACTTCGTATCAACTTTCTGCCGATGAGAAGCATCGTTGCTCCCGAGGAACGTTTTTGTGACGCGGTGTTTAAAATTGCAGATATTCAGAGTGAGATGTATATGCACTCAAGGCTCTCCTTCCTTGAAATGCTTAAGGAAAGGCACAAGTCAATGTCAAAGGATGCAAAGTTCGATTCAACCTACGACAGCTTCGGACTTTCCTATCAGCCTCTTGTAAAGACTGTCTGCATCGACGAGGAGATGGAGAAAACCGTGAGGAGTGTGTGGTACAATAACGGCGCGACGATGATTCCTCTTTATCTTACGGTAAGTCACCGTGCAGATGACGGCGGTCTCGAATTCAACTTTGAATACAGACGGGAGCAGCAGGCGGAGTATGATCTTACCGTGTTCTACTCAAAAATGGAGAAGCTTTTAGCTATGGCAACGGAAAATCCCGACATAACCGTTGGTGAAATTTTAAAGGAAATTGAAATAACTGAGGAAGAAAGGAAGGGTAAGCCCTTATGTGTACAGAAGAAAGATTCATTGGAATCCTTGAAAATTACGTGGAGGTTGACGAAATCAAGGCTGAAGACAATTTTAAGCTTGATCTCGGCATGAGCTCCTTTGATATTGTTTGTGTTATAACCGATGTCAAGGCAGAGCTCGGCGTTGAGCTTACCGCCGCAGATTTTATCAAGAATAAAACTGTCGGCGAAATGGCAAGGCGTATTGAAGAAGAAAAATAAAGCATCAGGGGGAGGAATCCCTCTGATTTTTTCTTGAAATCCTCCCTTACAACTGCTATAATAAACTAAAGGAAAACATTTCGGGAGGAGAAAAATATGACAAAAACAAAGAAAAAATCAGGTCTTACCCTGAAGCATCAGATAGGCTACGGACTCGGTGATGCCGGCGGATGTATGACCTTTGCAATTATGGGCAGCACCTTTGCGATGTACTGTACCGATGCGCTTAAGGTTGATACGGAGCTACTCGCCCTTCTGCTTGTAATATGGAATGTGTGGGACTTTATAAATGATCCTCTTATGGGTGCGTTTATGGATAAGACATTTGCTAAAAAGCGCAATCCGAAGGGTAAATTCCGTCCCTGGCTTCTGAGAAGTACCCCGCTTATCTTAGTGAGCTTTATTGCTCTCTGGTCCGTGCCTTCACTTTTTGAGGGACTTTCACTTATCTGTGTGCTCTTCGGTCTCAAGATTCTCTATGAGGGCGCATATACAATGTTCAATATTCCTATGGGAGCTCTTCTTTCCGCTATGGCGGACGACGATAAGGAAAGAGCCTCTCTTTCCTCTGCACGCGGCTTCGGCTCTGCAGTGGGTAATGCTATTCCCGTTATGCTTATGCCTATGCTTATTGACAAGTACGGTCAGACCAATTCAACGGGCTACGCTTTAGGTGCAGTTCTCTGTGCTGTGATTGGCTTTGCAATGTGCCTCGGTCATTATGCCTTTACCGAGGAAAGAACTGCCGTTGCGGCTGAAAGCACCGAGCAGCAGAATATCAAGGTTACGGATATTCTCAATGTTTTCCGCGTGAACAGACCCTTCCTTGCACTTTGCATTCACGGCCTTTGCATATGCACTATGCAGTATGTCAACAACACTATCACAAATTATATGTTCTCGGCAGTTTATGATGACCTTAAGCTTGTTACATACGGCTCAATAGTTTCCGCACCCTTTATGACGGTAACACTTATCGGCGGACCCTATTTTGCAAAGAAGTTCGGCCTTGAAAGATTCATCCGCTTCGGCCTTCTCATAGGCGGTGCAATGTATATCGGTCTTTTCGGTTTACATATGGTTACAGACGTCAATCCCTATGTGCATATGATTTTGAGCAACTGCGCAATGGGTCTTGCCAGCGTATCGATTTATATGCAGTGGGGTCTTGTAAGTGAGGCTATTGACTATAACGAAATGATTACGGGTAAGAGAACAGAAGGCTCAATCTACGGCACCTTCAACCTTTCACGCCGTGTAGGTCAGACCATCGGTAACTCTGCAACTGTGCTTATGCTCGGCTGGACAGGCTACAACGCTGACCTTACAGTTCAGTCAGCCGCTACCGTTTCGGGTATAAAAATTATTGCCGTGCTTATTCCCGGTATATTTGTTTTCGGCTCATGGGCGGCATTCAAGTTCCTCTGGAGTATGGACAGCGAAACAAGAAGAAAAATTGACGAGTTCAAAAAAGCACAGAAGGAGCAGGCGGTATGAACAAGGTGATTTCTACTCCCTGCGGTGAAATAAATGGCACAGAGCCTTCTGACGGCGTTGTTGCCTTCAAGGGTATCCGCTACGCTACGGCTGAAAGGTGGACTTATCCAAAGCTTGTAACCGAGTGGCAGGGGATTTATGATGCCGCAAAGTACGGCAACTGCTCTTATCAGCCGAGAGCCTTTTATAACGAGGAGGAAAATCCGGGCAAGATTTTTTACTACAAAGAGTTCCGCAAGGGCGAAACCTATACCTACGATGAGGACTGCCTTTTCCTTAATGTATGGACACCTGAGGATGCCGACGAAAACAGCAATTTGCCTGTTCTTGTCTATATCCACGGAGGAGGCTTTACCGGCGGCTGCGGTCACGAAAAGCACTTTGACGGCCCCGTATGGGCGAAAAAGGGTGTAGTTGCCGTAACGATAAACTACCGACTCGGTCCTATGGGCTTTCTTTGCCTTCCCGAGCTTGAAGCAGAGGCAGGACATACGGGTAACTACGGACTTTACGATCAGGTTGCCGCAATCGAGTGGGTGAAGAAGAATATCTCTGCCTTTGGCGGTGACGGTGAAAAAATCACAATTATGGGTCAGAGTGCGGGTGCGATGAGCGTTCAGCACCTTTGTCAGAGCGAACTTACAGAAGGTCTTTTCCGTTCAGCCGTTATGTCAAGCGGTGTGGGAATGGGCTCCTTTATGGCTTCAACTCCCGAAAAAAGCGGTGTCTTCTGGAAAGAGGTTATGGATAAATCGGGAGCAGAAAGCCTTGAGGAATTCCGTAAGCTTCCGCCCGAGGAGCTTTTTAAGCTGTGGAAGGGCATAAAGGGAAGCGTAATGGCGGCAACCCCCGTGGTTGACGGACTGCTCATCAAAAAAGGCGCAACGCCTAAAAAAATACCTTATATGGTAGGCTCAACAAGCCACGATATGGCACCCGCCGTGCTTTACAAAATGACGCAGAAATGGGCGAAAGGCAACGGCGCTTATATGTGGATGTTCTCAAGAATGCTTCCCGGTGACGATAAGGGTGCCTGGCATAGCAGTGACCTGTGGTACTGGTTCGGCACACTTGACAATTGCTGGAGACCTATGGAGGGCAGAGATTACAGTCTGAGCGATGCAATGTCAACCTATCTTTGCAATTTTGTGAAAAACGGTAAGCCCGACGCTGAAAGACTTCCCCAATGGAAAAAGTGCACCGACGGTAAAACCGTAATGTGCTTCGGTGACAGTATGACATATTTCGGAAAAGCGGATATGGGTAAGCTTATATATAACACCCTTACTACCAAGCCGGTAGGGGAGTAAGGCTCATACCGCCGATAATGGCTGGTTATTGACAAAGATATCAAAACTTGTTAAAATAAACCGACCTGAAAATTCAGAAAGAACGGAGTAATAAAAATGACCTATTTCTACAAAAAGGACGGGGAAGTATTCATCCCCGAAAAAATTAATCCCGACCTTGTAAAGCTTGCGACTGCAGTTGTAAAAAGCTGTAAGCTTAATTTCAAGTTTCAGCTTAAGTCAACCTCGCTTACAAATGCCCTCAAGGGGGGCAAAAGAGAGCAGATGCTTTCACTTATGCAGAAGTGCTTTGTAAACAACAAGACTATCTATGATCAGGATATGGCACTTGCAGGCGTAACCGTTGAGGAGGTTGAGGACAGCTTCTTTGACGATAAGGACGACGAGTTCATCAAGGCTCAGCTTAAGGTGCTTGTTGATTTTGCAATGATCAACACCGTTGTTGAATCAAGAATGTTGGCTCTTCTTTCTGCAAGCTGCGAAAAGGTACTCGGTGTACCTATCAACAAAATCAAGTTCTTTACAAATCAGGATGTAATCCTTGAGGACGCAGAGGACGAGGAAGAAACCGAAGAATAATATTAAAATGAGGCTGCGAAGAATGAAGTTTTTTTGCAGCCTTTTGTTTTCAGGATTTATATACAGAACTATATCGGGAGCTTTCGGCAGTTGACGGAGGCTCTGCGGTGTGATATAATTTCTGTAATAAAAATTAAAAGAGGGGTAAGGATGGAAAAAATTACACAAGCGCAGAGGCTTAAGCCTCCCGTGCCTTCAGCCAAAGCGGCGGGACGTAATCCGTCGATGGACGTGTTAAGAATATTTGCCTTTTCAATGATTGTGGTTACACATTTCTTTTTGCAGTCAGAATATTATACAAGGGCTCTTGTCGGCCCGAGAATGCTTGTGATGACGGTTGTGCGAAGCTTCGGCGTGACCTGTGTGCCGACGTTTATACTTCTTACGGGCTTCCTTATGAAAAACAAGACATGGAGCGGTAAGTACTATTCGGGTCTGAAAAAGACGCTGGCAACCTATTTCTTTGCAAACATACCCTGCTATCTTTACGGGGCTTATGCAGCGGATAAGCCTGTAAGCGTCAGAGGCTTCATAGGTGACGTTCTCAGCTTTAAGGCGGCTGAATATTCCTGGTATATAGAAATGTATATCGGTCTGTTTCTGCTTATTCCCTTCCTTAATGTTCTGTGGAATAATCTTCCGTCAAAAAAGCAGAGGCTTGTGCTGATTGTGACGCTTATTGCGCTTACAAATCTGCCCTCTATTGTAAATATTTACGATTTCGGCAAGGAGGGCTGGTGGCTTACACCCGTAATTTCGAAAAAGTACAACCCGCTGATTCCTGACTGGTGGACAAACGCCTTCCCGCTTACCTATTATTTTATCGGCTGCTATATCAGGGAATATCCCGTTAAAATTAAGAGGTGGATAAATCTTCTGCTTATCGCGGCGGTCGGTATCAGCTTCGGTGTCTTCTGCTTTTACAGAAGCACCCCGCAGAAATTCCTTGCGGGAAGCTGGCATAATTATAACTCAATGTTTGACCTTGCCTTGTGTGTGCTGATTTTCATTTTCTTTTCCAATCTTGACCTTACCGCGTGGCCCGAAAGGCTTAAAAGGCTGTGCACGCGCTTGTCTGAAATCTGTCTCGGCGCATATCTTTTGTCGAATATTCCCGACGAGTTCTTTTATGCGATACTCAACGAGAGGGTTGCGGATGTTGCAAAAAGGTTCGATTATTTTATCATAATTGTTCCCGTGTGTATAATTTCATCTCTCGTTCTTGCATTTTTGGTAAACGTCCTTTCCAAAAATGCAGTAAGGCTCTGGGATAAGGCGGAGGGACTTGCAGTCGCTTTGTTCGGTAAATTGAGGAAAAAGGCATAATATATGTACAGAGACGGTGAAGGCGCTGACCTTTGCCGTCTCTGTATTATTATACTCCCGTCGGGAGATAGCGGATATCCGATGGTCATTTCTGATTAAAGAATATTAAAAAAATTACGAAAAACCGATGACAAAATTAAAAAACTGTGCTATAATTTCTAATAATTTGTAATTTTTTCGGAGGAAACCGATGAAAGACTATATATCCCGTCTTAAAAAGGGATGCAGTAAGCCCAACCTCATATTATGGTGGGTGCTCAGAGCTCTGATGCTCGGCTGCTTTGTCGGCGGCTTTTTCGGTGAGGAGCTCAATGTTACCCGTCAGATACATACGGCACTTTGCTTTGTCGGCTCATTCTTGTGGGAGCTTTCACTTATGATGCCGAAGAAAAGCCTTTTCCGTCTGATGCCCGCCTCAATTCATACGGCAATCAATGCGGGTCTTGCGGTATCGTCTGTGCTTGGAGTTCAGCTTGAGCTTTATTATGAGACCCTTTTCTTTGATCCGCTTCTGCAGGCGTATTTCAGCTTTATTGCCGTGCTTTACGGCTATGAGATAGCCTATGCCTATATAAAAAAGGAGCATTTTGCGGCTACCAAGGCAATGGTTTATTATATTGCCTTCGGCATCAGCTTTATCTGCTTCAACGCGTGGGAGCTTGGTGAATTTTTCACTGACCAGCTTTTAGGTCACCTTACGGGTGAGCCGGGTAACGCACAGCTCTGGTCTGTTGCTCTCGGCGAGGGTACGGCAAGAGTGAAAAGCGTGATTCCGCCCCTTGTTTCCGAGCGTCAGCCCCTTATGGATCTTATGTGCGACGTTATTGTCCACACCTTAAGCTCCTTTGCGGCGCTTGTCTTTATCAATCTTTGTCCCTACCGCTTAAGGGGTAAATATAAGTACGATTGCGAGTACGGCAACAATCTTTCCGCAGGCAATATAGTTGCCTCGGGTCGCAGAATAAGCGGCTTTTTCCGTCGCCTTAAGTATAACTGCTCAAGCCGCACCTATATTTTCTGGTGGATAATCAGACTTGCAATGGTAGGTCTTTTCATAAAATCTCTTTTCGACGAGCCCTTCAAGCCTGTCATTTCCGTAGAGATTCTTATGAATCTCGGCATAATGTTTGTTTGGGAAGTATGTATGCTGATGCCCAAGTGGACGGTTTTCCAGTACATCCAGCCTCTTATGCAGACGGCTATTATAGTTGTGGATTTTATAGCAGTTATCACGGCGTATCTCTTTAACTTCTATTACGAGGTAAGGCTGTGGGACTCATTTTTGCATTTCAGCTGCGGCGTAGGTCTTGTATTCCTCGGCTACGAGTTTTCCTGTGCTCTTATCAAAAAAGAGAAGAAGACCGCCGCAATGCCGATGATAATACTTGCCTCGGCAGGCTTCAGCTTTATGTGTGCCACACTGTGGGAGATTTTCGAGTTCACGGGCGACCAGACTATCGGAATTGTCACGGGTGAGGTTGCATCCTCCCAGTTCTGGTCTTATACAAGGCTTGTAGGCACAGATAAAATGACAACCATTTTCGAATATTTTGACATTGGCAGATATCCGATTATGGACACAATGGGAGATATATTTCTCAACGTTTCGGGCGCTCTGCTCGGCACGGCTGCACTTGTGATTTATCCCTACAGACACAAGGGCAGGTTCAAGCTTGATTTTGTTGTACCGAAGGAAGATATGATAAACGAAACCGCAGAGTGTTAACTCTGCGGTTTCGTTTTAAATAATAAGACCCCATCCTTGGTAAGGATGAGGTCTGCCGATACCGTGCCTATAAAAAACTTCTGCCTGTAAGGGCAGCAATCAATGCGAAGCATTGTATATCATCAATTCCGCAGGAATTGCATATCATCAGCTTCGTAAGAAGCTGTATCTCATCAAGCCGACAAATATGCACACCTGAAGGTGTGATGATATGCGCCGCACTTGTGCGGCGATGATATACAGATCTGACGGTCTGATGATATACCAAGCCGTCGGCTTGGATAAAAAAAGTCCTGTTCCGAAGAACAGGACTTTTTTGGAGCTGATAACCGGATTTGAACCGGTGACCTCATCCTTACCAAGGATGCACTCTACCGACTGAGCTATATCAGCAAGCTATTTTTTAACAGCTCGTTGATTATACCTCATTTTAATTCACTTGTCAATATCAAAATCAAAAAAAGTTTCACCGAAAAAGTCAAAAGTCTCCGCTCTGACGGTATATTCTCCGAAGACGGGCTTAGCCTTGCCGTAGTCGCAGTATATAACTCTGTCTTCGGTGTAAAGAATTGCAACGCTTCGGCTGACTCCCTTTTTAATCGGATAGGCGAGGGCAAGGCGGTGCTTGACCTTTTTGAGCCTTGTGTCCTCAATGTAAAGGCTTTTGGGAATAACGCCCGAATTGTTTGTCGCAAGGCGGTCGGAAATCATTCTGTCCCGAAGCGCCGCAGAGTCAACGCCGTCAAGCCTTGAGAGTATGCCGTAAACCGCATCGGTGTAACGGTCAAGGGGAAGGCTCTGATTTGTAAGCTCTTTTCCGAGGAAAAGATAAAGCTCAAAGGGAGTAAAATCCGTCACCTCAAAAATATAATCAAGTGTACGGCGGAAGCGTCCGCTGTTGTGCAGGCGGTCAACCTCTTTTTCGGCTGTGCGGAGAATATCAAGGTCTGCTTTTGACATTGTGGGCGTTGAAATGATTTCATAGGGCGGCTCGGGTGAAAACTCGCAGGGGAAGGCATCGGCATTATCCCTTAAGGGAGAACCGTGAAGGAGCTTCAAAAAGCCTAATTGAAGCATATCTGCACCGAGAAAATAGCTTTTGTTGAAGCCGTCAATTAAGCTTTCAAGGGTTTCATTGGGCAGCCCTGCAATAAGGTCTGTATGTATGTGACAGTTGCGCAGAGCAACAAGCTTTTTTATATTTTCGCAAAGCCTGTCCATATCACACCTTCTGCCGATGGCTTCAAGCGTTGCTTTGTTCATTGACTGAATACCTGCCTCAAACTGAAAAGCACCCTTTTCGGCTCGGGCAACCTCTTCGATAAAATCTTCCTTTAAAATATCGGCACTTATCTCAAAGTGGAAGCACACCCCACGGGGGATAGCCTTGCCGTAGTTGTCGTTTATAAAGCGGAGAATTTCAACGGCACGGGAGCTATTGCAGTTAAAGGTTCTGTCGACAAATTTCACGGTTTTTGTGCCCGAAGCGGCAAGAAGCAGTATTTCTTCTTTGGTCTGCTCAAGGCTTTTGAATTTCACCTTACCGCAACGTCCCGAAAGGCAGTAGGCACAGTTAAAGGGACAGCCTCGGCTTGCTTCTATATATACGAGCCTTCCGCCGAGGGCATTGAAATATTCCTCGCAGTAGGGGGAGGGATAGTCGAAGCTTTCGCCGATAGACTCGTTTTTTATGATGAGCTCACTGTTTTTTCTGTAGCTTACGCCGTCAATATCCTCGGGCAACAGACCGCTTGAAATATAATCAAGCAGTCGGGGGAGAATAATTTCACCCTCACCCGAGAGAACATAGTCTACAAAGCAGTAGCCTTCAAGTACCTCTTTTTGATTGTATGCAACCTCGGGGCCGCCGAGGATTATAACCGTATCGGGATTCGCTTTTTTGATTTCCTCGCAAAGGGCAAGGGTCTTTTCTTTGTTCCATATATAAACGGAAAAGGCAACGGCATCGGGCTTTTCGTCAGATATTCTTTTAAGCACCGCATCGGCTTTTTCGTTGACCGTGCCTTCAATAACGCTGATATCGTGATTTTTCTCGCAGTAGCTCCTGCAGGCGGTGAAAAGGCACCACGGTGCAAGGGACGAGTGTATGTATTTTGAGTTGAGGGTGCAGATGAGTGCTTTCATACCGCGGCTCCTTTCGTTTTTTTACCATTATATTTTATTTCGGCGTAAAAATCAACAGCTTGAATTTCCACCCCTTGACAAAAGGTAAAATAAGGCTATAATATATTTAGCACTCTGCACACGAGAGTGCTAAAAACAAAAAAAGCCGTTCCCTCAACCGAAATACAATCGGAGCGGAGCGACCCTCAATTTTGCATTTTGCACTTTGCATTTTGCATTTTAAAAAGGAGTAATATCAATGGCTAAAAAACAGTTCAAAGCAGAATCCAAAAAGCTCATGGATATGATGATTAATTCAATCTATACCCATAAGGATATTTTTTTAAGAGAGCATATCTCAAATGCAAGCGATGCCCTCGACAAGCGTTACTATCACGCATTAAATAAGGGTGAAAGCGGAAATGTAAGAGATGACTATAAAATTAAAATTGATATTGATAAGGATAACCGTACCCTTACAATTACCGATAACGGCTGCGGTATGACAGCCGAGGAGCTTGAAAACAACCTCGGTACAATTGCAAAAAGCGGCTCACTTGATTTCAAGTCAGGTGTAGAAAAGGGCAGTGAGGTTGAAATCATCGGTCAGTTTGGTGTCGGTTTCTACTCAGCCTTTATGGTAAGCGACAAGGTCAGCGTTCTCTCAAAGGCACAGGATAGCGAAAAGGCTTACCTCTGGGAGTCTGAGGGCGTTGACGGCTATACCGTAAAGGAAGCCGAAAAGGACGAGGCGGGAACAGTCATTACCCTTCATATAAAGGAAAACACCGAGGCTGAAAGCTACGACAAATACCTTGAACAGTATACCGTTCAGGAAATTGTTGCAAAATATTCTGACTATATCAGATACCCCATTATGCTTGACGTTGAAAGAACAGAGCTTAAGGAGGGCACCGAGGACGAATACGAAACCGTTACCGAGGCAACACAGCTTAACAGTATGGTGCCCTTATGGCGCAAGAACAAAAACGAAATCACCGCCGAGGAATATGCGGAGTTTTACAAATCAAAGTTCTACGATTATGACGAGCCTCTTAAAACCGTTCACTCAAAAACTGAGGGTCAGGTTTCCTACGATGCACTTCTCTTTATCCCCAAGCATCCTCCCTTTGATTATTACACCAAGGATTACAAAAAGGGACTTCAGCTTTACACAAACGGCGTTGTAATTATGGATAAGTGCGAGGCTCTCCTTCCCGATTACTTCTCATTTGTGAAGGGTCTTGTTGACTCTGCCGACCTTACGCTTAATATCTCAAGAGAAACCCTTCAGCACGACCACCTTCTCAAGATTATTGCAAAAAATCTTGAAAAGAAAATCAAATCCGAGCTTGAAAAAATGCTCAAGAGCGACAGAGAAAGCTACGAAAAGTTCTTCTCCGCTTTTGGTGTTCAGCTTAAATACGGACTTTATGCCGACTATGGTGTGAATAAGGATACCCTCAAGGATCTGCTTCTCTTTACCTCATCCTTTGAGAAAAAGCCCGTTTCCCTTAAGGAATATGTAAGCCGTATGACTGAGGAGCAGAAGACAATCTACTATGCCTGCGGTGAAACCGTGGATAAAATTGAGCTTCTTCCCCAGACCGATGCCGTTAAGGCAAAGGGCTTTGAGGTACTTTACCTGACTGACGATGTTGACGAGTTTGCGCTTAAAATGCTCTTTGAATATGACGGAAAGAGCTTTACAAATATCTGCGCGGGAAATCTTGACCTTGACAGCGAGAGCGAAAAGGAAGAGCTTAAAAAGGAAAACGAGGATAACGCTGAAATGCTTACCTTCCTTAAGGAAAGCCTCGGCACAGCAGTAAGCGGTGTGCGTTTTACAAACAAGCTTAAGAATCACCCCGTTTGCCTTACAAGTGAGGGTATGATGAGCCTTGAAATGGAAAAGGTGCTTTCAAATATGCCCGGCGCCGAGGGCGCAAGAGCAACGGTAGTGCTCGAAATCAACAGGGAGCATAAAATTGCTGAGACCCTCAAGGCTCTTTACACCGAGGATAAGGACAAGGCTTCAAAATATGCTAAAATTCTCTACGCACAAAGCTGTCTTATTGCGGGCAAGTCAATTGACAACCCCACAGAGTATTGCGACCTTGTGTGTGAGCTGATGTAATAAAGCTGCCAGACTGTTGAGAAAGTTGCAAGATGGCCTTTTCTTCACCCCGAAGGCGTACGATGGTACTCCGAGAGGGTGAAAAAAGGTCAAAACAATGTAAAAGAGGTTGAAACTCGATGTTTCAACCTCTTTTTTTGATATAATTATTCACTTTAAAAAAAGAGTCTGTTCCGATTTCAGTCCGGCATTGTTGCTCTTGTGACTTTTTCGACAGTCTGAGCTGATGCTTTCGGTTAAGAAAGCATCTGCCTTTTTGTTTTATGCTTAAAAAATTACACCGTGCCTGTAATTCTGATTATTGCAACACCGGGAGTTACTGTCCACTGACCTGTGGTTTCATCCTGAGCAAAGGATGCCCCGGGGACGGTAATCTGTCTGTTGAGGGTTGTGAAAACGCCCGTTGTCTCATCGTAGGTGTAGTTTACGCCCTCTGTCCACGGTGTGCCGTTATAGGTGACCGCAATGTCGGAGAGTATGGGGTTAAAGGTGTCGGTTACAATGACGCCCGTCCGGGCGGGCTCAGCACCTGTATTGATGAGGGTGAGAGTATAGGTGAGTGTGCCGTTTTCGGGTACGCTGTCAGGAGTTACGCCCTTTGTGATTGAAAGGTTGGGGTCAGAGTTTGCCTCTACCTGAGCGGTAGCCGTTACGGGTGTTGAAAGTCCCGCGGCGGTAAGACGTGCCGTGTTTTCAATTACAGAGCGCTCGGAGAGGGGAGCAAAGCTGTTCACCTGTGCCTGATAGGAAATAAGAGCGTTTCCGCCTGCGGGAATTGAAAAGCCGCTGAAAACAAGCTCACTTTCACTTGCGTCTACCGTTACGGGCTGTGCCGTACCGTTTATATAAAGCACGGCTGAGCCGTCAACGTAGCTCAGAGGATAAAGCTCATCCGTGCCGAAGGTATATGCACCGAGGTTATCGGTTATGCTTACACCCGTAAAGGGTGATGTGCCTGAATTTATAACGGAGAGTATATAGGTCACGGTGTCGCCCGTGTTATAGGATGTGTTGAGGCTTACTTTTGCAAGTGAAAGCACCTCAAGAATTTCACCCGTGACAATGTTTGAATTAACCGTACTGTTGTTGAAGGTCAGGCTTGACTGATTCTGAAAGGTTGCCATTCGGTTGCCTCCTTTTTGTTTATTGGGGAGTTTTCGCCTCCCGATACAGTATATGCTCATACGGACTATGGGTGAAGGACGTAAATTCCCGATAAAAATTAAAATGCAGGTTGAAATTTTCCTTTAATTAAGATATTATAAGTAATAAGAATATATTAAGGGGAAAGGGGTGCTTTTTGTGAAAAATATTTTTTCTGCCTTGTCCGATGATGTTTACCTTTCCGCGGTAAATATTGCGGGCACCCACGACAGTTGTACGGCCTTCTGCACAATGGAAAATATGTGCCGCTGTCAGAGCCTTACGGTAAAAGAGCAGCTTGAGCTCGGCATCCGTCTTTTTGATATCCGCCTTTACAAAAGCGGTAAGGATTTTTATCTTTGCCACTCTCTTGCAGATTGCTTTACCGACGGTACAAAAAAGAAGAAGCTTACCTTTGACGATGTGCTTTCTGATTTCCGTGAATTTTTAAAGGCTAACCCCGGGGAGACTCTGATTGTCAGCGTCAAGCAGGACAGGGGAATAATGAACCGATGGTTCTTTCCCGCCTTTTATGAAAGATATATCGTCGGTAATAAAAACGAGTGGTATCTTGAAAATAAAATTCCCGCTCTCGGTGAATGCCGCGGCAGAATGGTGCTTATGCGCCGATGTAAAATTTTTCCGCGGTGGGGTAAGGATAAGGACTGCGGACTTGACTTTTCCAATTGGAAGGATCAGGGCAGTAAGCGCAAGGAGAAAATTTATCCCGTAAAATTAAGCCCTGAGCAAAAAGCGGTTGTTCAGGACAGATACGGCATTGAACCAAAGCGCAAATGGGAAAAGTGCGAAATGCCCTTTCTTGAAAAATGTGTATGCGATAAAAATAATATAGCGGTGCATTTTATCAGCTCCGCTTTTCGTTATAAAAACGAAAGCCTTGTAAAAACGGCCGAGGAAATGAATGCCTTTTTTAAGTCTTATGACCTTAAGGCGGGCAAGGGCTGGTTTTTGTTCGATTTCCCCGACGGGGAGATAACAGATAAGTTTGAAATAAAGGAGAAGGCAAAATGAAGTTAGCAGTTTTAGGTGGAGGCGGTGTCCGTTCACCCTTTCTTGCAAAATCCCTTGCCCTCGGTGCAAAGGATACGGGAATTACGGAAGTAGTGTTTATGGATATAGACGCGGAAAAGCTTTATATATACGGCAAGATTGCAAAGCGTATAGCGTATATGATTGCACCTGACCTTGATTTTTCTCTTACAACCGATGCTGACGAGGCTCTTAAGGATGCGGATTATATCATCACAACCATCCGCGCCGAGGGTGACGAGGGCAGAGTTTTTGACGAGAGAAGCGCACTTAACGAGGGTGTTCTCGGCCAGGAAACAACGGGTGCGGGCGGCTTTGCAATGGCACTTCGCAGTATACATACCCTCAAGGAGTATTGCGAAAAGGCAAAGACACTTTCAAAGCCCGGTGCACCGATTTTTAACTTCACAAACCCGAGCGGACTTGTGACTCAGGCTCTTCGCACAATGGGCTACAGTAACACCTACGGTGTCTGCGATGCTCCGAGCGGCTTTCTCCGTCAGCTTAAGGAGATGACGGGGGAAAAGGCACTTAATTTTGAGTGCTTCGGTCTTAATCACCTTTCATGGTTTACTGACTTTAAGGTTGGAGATAAGGATATGACCGAGGAAATCATCAATCATCCCGACCTTTACACAAAAACGGAAATGCGCCTTTTTGAAGAGGGTATCACCGAGCTTTCCGATTACCTTCTTCCGAACGAATACCTCTATTTCTACCACTACCGTGACAAGGCGGTTTCCTCTGTTCTTGCAAGCAGTAAAACAAGGGGAGAAACAATCCTTGAAATAAACAATCATATGCTCCTTGAAATGAGAACAATCGATATCGACAATGATTTTGAAAAGGCGTTTCATTGCTTTATGGAGCATTACGCAATGAGAGAAAACAGTTACTTCTCCATTGAAAGCGGTAAGGTGCGTGAGGAAAAGTTTGCTGTGCCTACTGCAGAGGAATATATAAAGCAGCCTGATAATGGCGGCTATGCGGCGGTTGCTCTTGAATTTATCAAGGCTAAAAATACAGGTGTACCAGTACAGATGGTGCTTTCAATCCCCAATGAGGGCGCACTGGATTTCCTTAAGAGCGAGGATGTCTGCGAAATTACCTGCACCGTTGACGGCGAGGGTGTGCATCCTCATAAGGCGGAAAATGTACCCGAAATGCAGAAAAATCTCATCTGTGCCGTAAAGCACTACGAAAACCTCACCGTTGAGGCGATAATGGAAAAGAGCAAGAAAAAGGCCGTAAAGGCTCTTACGGTGCATCCGCTTATCTGCTCTTATCCGATAGCAAAAAGGCTTGTTGATGTTTACAGTGAAAGATACGAAAAGTATATAGGTAAATGGCATGAGTAAGATGGTTTTAAAAGAAACACAGACCTGTCTTCGTCCCGAAGACGAAAAAAGCACAAGGTATATTCCCTTCAATGTGCCCGAGGGAGCAGGTAAGCTTTTTATCACCTATTCCTATGCACCTAAAATCCTTGAGGACAAGGAGAAAAGCTATGAGCTTATAAAGGAAAACATATTGCGCGATGCGGGTGAGGATTGGGAAAGCTATACGGATTACGAGGAGTTTATGCCCCTTAAAAATCTTGTTACCCTTGCTCTGAGCTCTCCCGAGGGCTACCGCGGAGCGGCTCACCGTCAGGCGGAAAGTCAGTATCACGAAATCGGCGAGGATTTTGCTTCGGTGGGCTTTCTGAAAAGTAAAATAATCCCGGGTCAGTGGAGTCTTATCCTGCATGTGCATGCCCTTGTTACAGATATATGCACCTGCAATGTGAAAATCGAAGCGGAGGTGTCAGAATGAAAAAATGGTATCCCTGTGAGCTTCATTGCCACACCCTTCACTCCGACGGAAGCTTTACCGTAGAGGAGCTTCTCTCTGCCGCAAAAAGCCGTGGGCTTTCGGGCATCTGCCTTACTGACCACAACACAACCTCAGGCTGGGATGAGACGGACAGTCAGGACGAAATTGCCGTCTTAAAGGGCATAGAGTACACCACCTATCACGGCCATATGCTCTGCCTCGGCACAGATAAAATCGTTGATTTTACAAGCTTCAGTAATATAGACTGTACAATTAAGGATTTTCGAGAAAGCGGCGGGCTGATCGGCATTGCTCATCCCTATCAGCTTGGCACACCTATCTGCACGGGCGGACATTGGGACTATAGCATAACAAGATGGGAAAACGTCAGCTATATCGAGGTTTTCTCCGAGGGCTGTCCCTATCTTAATACACCCAATAAAAAGGCGAGAGCCTTGTGGCACAGCCTGCTTGACAAGGGCTATAAAATTGCTCCCTCAATGGGCAGAGACTGGCACCGCCTTAACGGAAACGTCAACCTTGCCGCCTGCACTTATCTTTACTGCGATGAGGGTAAGCTTACGGGTGACAAAATGAAAAAGGCTTTAGAAGAGGGCAGAACAATAATCACAACGGGCCCGTATTTCACCTTTGAAACGGCTGACGGCTTTACCGTCGGTGACGAAATACCCGCGGGAGAAAACACCTTGAAAATTATCCTTGACACCGCAAGGCAAAAGGAAATTGCTCCCGAGCAGAGCTTCTGCTTTAAGGAAATCCGACTTATATCAAAGGGCGGTGAGGGGGTTAAAGTAATCCCCGCAACAGAAAAAAATATGACCCTTGATTTTATAAAGGGTCAGTGGTACTCTCTTGAATTATGGGGAGATATTGATGAAAAAACAGATACGCTTCTTGCCTTTACGGGCGCTGTGTATGTGAAATAATTTTATAGGAGAAGAAATATGACAGAAACAAAACAGAGGCGCTATGTCGGCGTTAAGGAAACCCTTCTTTACGGTATAGCCAACGGCGGACAGTGCATAGGCTACAATATGGTCAGAGGACAGCTTACATTTTTCCTTGTAACTGTTTTCGGCGTACCTGCCGAGGCAGTCGGTACAATGATTCTTCTTATGGGCTTCTGGGATGCCTTCAACGACCCCCTTATGGGCTCAATTGTTGACAAGACACGTACCCGTTACGGTAAGCTTCGTCCCTATCTTATTTTTACACCGATTCCTCTCGGACTTATTACGGTGCTTTTCTTCGGAGGTCCCGTTTTCTTCGGTGATGCTTCCAAAATAACAAAAATCATTTTTATGAGTGTCACCTATTTCATCTGGGAGTTTTTCTATACTATCGGTGACATTCCCTTCTGGGGACTTTCGGCAGCGATTTCACCCAACCCCGAAGACCGCTCGAGAGTAATCAAGTCGGCAAGACTTATCTCGGGTATTATCGGCGGTATTCCCGGACTTGTAATCATACCCTGCGTAGACCTTGCAAGAAACGGCGTTATCCCTCTTTCAATGGCTCAGGTGTTCCTTATTCTCGGCATTGTTGCGGGTACTGTCGGTATGCTTCTCTTCTCTCTTTCGGGCATCTGCACAAAGGAGAGAGTTGTTCAGTCAAACGATGACCCGAGGCTTCTTGACTGCTTCCGCTACCTTTTCAAGAACAGACCGCTTTTCCTTCTGACTCTTTCAAGCATTATCGGTACGGTAGAGGGTATAGGCGGCACCTTCAACACATATTTCTACACAATGTCCCTCGGTATCAACAGCCTTTCAATTCTTGCAGGTCTTCCCGGTACAATTATGGGCTGGCTTACCTATCCGCTTATGACAATTCTTGAAAAACGCTGGAGCTCAAAGCAGATTGTTGTGCGTATGTCCTTTATTCATGCAACGGTGGCTGTCCTTGTATTCCTTGCTGGCTGCAGATATTACACAAATCCGACAATTATTGTGCCTCTTCTTATGATTCTCGGTGTTTCAGGCTCAATCAACGGCTCAATCAAGGCGGTTATCCCCACAAAGATGATTGCTGAAACCGTTGACTATATGGAATGGAAAACGGGCAAGAGAAACGAGGGTATGTCCTTCTCAATTCTCACATTTATCAGTAAGCTAACAGGCTCACTTACAACGGCTATTGCAGCCTTCATTATGCCCCTTATAGGTCTTGCCGAGGTCGGCGAGGAAATGGTGCTTGACCCGAACAGCGGTATCAATACCCGCTTCTGGCTGTGGGGACTTATCACCTGCATTCCCACCGTTTTAGGCCTTCTCGCTCTTATTCCCTATAAGTTCTATGACCTTGAGGGCGAAAAGCTTAAAATGATTCAGGAAGCAAACAGAGAAAGACAGGAAGCAATCATCAAGGAGGCGGAATAATGAACAAGTGTCCTAAATGCGGTGAAAAGTTAAGCGTATTTTATATTAAACAAAACTGCTCCGAGTGCGGTTGCGATCTGCTCAATTATAACAGAGAGGCTTCCCTTGAAAAGGATGCCGAAAGGGCAGAGGCAGAGTTTGCAAAGCTTGATGCCGTGCTTTCAAAATTCAGAAAGAAAAAAAGCGAATAAAAAATTAACCCCTGACCGAAAACTCAATCGGTCAGGGGTCGGAATTTATTTAATAGTAATAATCCTCGTCCTCGTCGTAGTAATACTCCTCGTCCTCTTCTTCATAGTAGTAATCCTGCTCGGCTTCCTCGGCGAGAGCTTCAAGGGCTTTTGCATCGTACTTTTCGAAAACGAATTTTTTCAGTATAGCTGTATTTGTATCAACATCAATGGCAAGTACATCAGAGCCGTCAATGCTTTCATCCCACCAGGTACCCTCAGCGGGAATCTGCTGCTGATGGATGTCATATCGAAGGAAGCTGAGTGCGGCACCGACACCGAGTGAAAGAAGCTCGTTACGGGAAATATCCGTAGTGATGTTTGAGACAATCTGCTTTACAATATCCACAAGCACAACGGGGCTTGTTTTTGCAACCTTGCTGATAACTGCCTTGATAACCTTTCTCTGTCTTGCCGTTCTCTCAAAGTCATTATCAAGGTAGCGCATACGGCAATACATCAGAGCGGCATTGCCGTTCATATTGTTGACACCGGGCTTGATGTAAATATACTTAAGGTCATTTACCATGTACTCAGCCTCGTATTCCGTAACCTCAACGGGAACGCCACCGAGAAGGTTGATGAATTGCTTGAAAACATCAAAATCAATTATCACATAATGATCAATATCAACCTCATAGTTGTATTCGAGAGTGTCAAGCGTGGTCTGTGCACCCCCGTAGCTGAAGGAAGCGTTGAGCTTGTCTCTGTAATCAGCCTCGGGAATGTACACATAGCTGTCACGAAGGAAGGAGGAGAGCTTGATTTCCTTGTGAAGCTTGTCGATGGAGAAGAGAATCATTGAGTCCGAGCGCTGACCCGTAGTGCCGTCATAGTCACGGGCATCACTGCCTATGATGAGAATATTCGTCACCGAGGGGCTGCTCATAAGCTCACTTTTGCTTATGTGAGCGTTTTCCACGATGCTGTCATCGTAGTCGATGCTGCCGAGAATTGAGTAGCCGTAGCCGAAAAGTGCGGCTACACCGGTTAAAAGAATAAGCGTGGCGGCAATTGCAATTTTGCCGCCGATTTTCTTTTTCGGCTTTCTTTGCGCAACGGGAGGTCTCTGCGGTGTCCTTGAGCGGGGTGCAGAGGGTGTGCGGTCAGATGCTGACGGCCTGTGCTCAAGAGAAACGCTGTCGCTCACTTTTATACCTGAGGGAGTCCTTGAGGGAGGGGGAGCGGAAACTCTTTTTGCTCCCTGCGGTGTGCGGCTTCTTTCGGGAATATATTCAGGTGCATCGTATTCCCCGTCGGGAATATTGACGGTAAAGCCTGCTTTTTTAGGTGGGACAGTATTACCTGATGAGCGCTTTTTTAAATTTGGGTTTGAGATTATATCGCGGTATTCGCTTTTTGTGAAGCGGTCATTTTTATCTTTATCATCATTGCCGTTACGGCGACTTCTTTTGTCGGTAAAATAAATATCGTCCATTTTGTCCTCCGTAATTTTATTTTTCAATAAACTATTATACTATAAAAATCAGATTTTAACAAGGGTTTAATACATTTAAAAGCAAACTGTTTAAAATAAACTTAAATTTAAGCATTAAATTTTTCTTAAAGCCTTTGACATTTTTGTGTTTTTCTTGTAAAATACCTTTTGTGAGTGAGCCGGGCAGTTGCGGGTTTCATTTTTGAAACGTGAGGAAAGTCCGAGCTTCATACAGCAGGGTAACGGTTAACGACCGCCGAGGGCGACCTTAGGGAAAGTGCAACAGAAATAAACCGCCGTTTTACGGTAAGGATGGAAAGGCGAGGTAAGAGCTCACCGGCGCACAGGAGACTGTGCGGCCATGTAAACCCTACCCGAAGCAACACCGACAGGATATGATACGTCAGCTGGGCGAAAACCGACGGGTGGCTTGAGCCACGGAGCAATCCGCGGCCTAGATAGATAATTGCCTTAAAAGACAGAACTCGGCTTACAGGCTCACTCATTTTTAAATGCAGAATGAAAAACAAAGTGCCTGAACCATAGTTGGTGGGCACTTATTTCATCTCAATATATTTTCCGTTTTCATAGGTAAAAACCTTGTGGGGTGTTCCCGTTTCTATGCATTTTTTAATCACATAGCCCGAGCCGCGGCTTTTGCCGTCCCAGAATATGTACATCATATCGCAGAGCTTTATTATCCAGTCGTTTCTTAAAAGGGGTGCACGACGACCGTAAAGCTCATACTCGGGCAGTATTTCAATAATGCAAATGTGATTTTCGAGCGCATAATTTCTTGCACATCTGTCAATACCTCTTGCACCGCCGGAAATTATACGGTCAATATAAGGCGGCATAACCTCGTCGGGCAGGGGATAGCTGAGGCTTCTTGAGCCTGCAATGCCGAGAACCATCACGGTCACTCCTTTCGTTTAATAATCACTGTTTTAAATAATATCACATTGTTGTCTTAAAAGCAACAGAAAGAGGCGCTTATGTTTGAAGTAAACCACCTTATCGGTAATACTTATTATTATGATGCCTTTACAAACGTGGGCATTTATAAGCTTAAAGAAAACGAAGCGGTGCTCATTGACTCCTGCGATCATAACAGAATGGTAAAAAGCCTTGACCGTCAGCTTTCCGAAAAGGGGCTCAGCATTTCAATGATTATAAATACACACAGTCATTTTGACCATATCTGCGGAAACAGATATTTTCAGGATAAATACGGCTGCAGGCTTTTAAGTACACGGCTTGAGCAGAGCTTTATACTTAATCCTGACCTTGAGGATAATTTTTACAGCGTTGCACTCGGTCAGGCGAAAAGCTCAAGCCTCAGCTACGGCACACAACCCAGTCAGACCGAAATAATCACAAGGGAAAGTATTCCTGCGGGCTTTGAAACAGTTGAGCTTCCGGGTCACAGCTTTGAGATGATAGGTGTGCGTACACCCGATGATGTGCTTTTTCTTGCAGATTCCGTGCTTTCAGAGTTAACCTGGGATAACTACAGGCTCCCATTTTTTTACAATGTCAACAAATCCCTTGACACCTTCAGAAAAGTAAAGGATATGAAGGCAAGGCTTTTTGTTCCCTCACATAATCCTCCGCTTGAGGATATAAGTGAGCTTGCGGACTACAACATTAAAAAGCTTACGGAAAAAAAGCACAGAGTTTTTGATTTGTGCGACGGAAAAAGCTTTGAGGAGACCTTTGACGCGGTGATGAAGGCAGAGGGGCTTGAAATCAAAATGCCGAAATACTGTATGTATGCGGTGATGGTTAAAAATCTTCTGCAGTCCCTTATCGAGGATGAGCTTATTTATACCGCGCTTGAGAATAACAGAGTTATATACCATACAAAATAATACAGAGCTATAAGCAGCTTTTTTAAAGGATTTCAAAAATTTTTTAAAAAAGTTGCTTTTTTCTATTGACTTTTGTTAGCAATAATAGTATATTTGTGACAGAGGTTAGCACTCGAACGTTAAGAGTGCTAAAACATAGCAGACAAGCTACGGAGGTGAAAGCATGGAGCTGAGCAAGAGAAAAGAAATGATTCTCGCTGCAATTGTTGAGCAGTACATCAAATCGGGCGAGCCGATAGGCTCTAAGTTCATTATGGACGCTCTTCCTATTTCCGTTTCATCGGCAACGATACGAAACGAAATGAGCGAGCTTCATGAAATGGGCCTTCTTGAGCAGCCTCACACATCAGCGGGCAGAATTCCCTCTCAGGCGGGTTACAGATATTATATAGATAACCTGATGAATACAAATGAGCTTTCCGAAAACGAAAGGGAGCTTATCAGAAACGAGCTTGAGCGCTCAATGGGAAGCCCCGACAAGCTTCTTGAAAAGGCGGGCGAAATGCTCGCAAGGCTGACGGGCTGTGCCGCTATTGCAACAACACCCACCGACGATGAGGCTGTAATAAAGCATATCGAGATTATGCCCGTAGGTACAAGAATTGCAATGATTGTTATGATGACCTCCTCGGGTATCATCAAAAACGGAATCTGCAAGGTTGAAACAGAGCTTACCAAGGATATGGTGCAATGCTTCTACGATATAGTCAATGAGTGCTTTATCGGCAGACCCGTAAGTGATGTCGGAACGGTTATGATACAGACCCTTGTTGCTTCTCTCGGCTCAAATGCCCTTGCTATGTCGCCGCTTTTTGTAGTGCTTGCCGATATAGCAAATCAGGCGCTTCAGGCGGAAATCAGACTTGAGGGTGAGCAGAATCTTCTGCACCACAGAGAGTTCGGCAATAACGCCTACGAGATGATGCAGTTCTTTGACGAAAAGGAAAAGCTTGAAAGAGCACTTACAAGCTCAAAAAATCCCCTTGAGGTTATAATCGGTAAGGAGAATATGTACCGTCAGCTTGAAAATTCAAGCATGATAATTTCACGTTACTCAATCAAGGGTCACGACGGCGGCGTAATCGGCATTATCGGACCGACAAGAATAAACTACGCAAAGCTTATTCCCAGTATAGAATATCTCACGGATCTTGTAAGTAAAATGCTTACAGATACCTTTGAGGATTAAATTATAAAGCAGCTTCGTAAGGAGGATGAATAATGGCAAAAACTAAAAAGGAAGAGCCTCAGCAGGAGGAAATCAGGGCTGAAGAGGTTGCTCAGGAAGCAGTAACCGACGAAAAGGCTGAAAAGATAAGTGAGCTTGAAAAGGAGCTTGCCGCTTCAAAGGAGGCTCATATCAGAACTCTTGCAGAGTACGATAATTACCGCAAGCGCTCGGTGAAGGAAAAGGAAGGCATTTATGCCGATGCAAAGGCAGTCTGTATGTCAGAGCTTCTCGGTGTGGTAGACAACTTTGAAAGAGCTCTCGCAGTTACGGATTCAGACCTTGAAAGCTTCAAAAAGGGAACAGAGATGATTTATACAAATCTTATGGACACCTTTAAAAAGCTCGGCGTTGAGGCCTTTGGTGAAGCGGGGGAGGAATTCGACCCCAACTTCCACAACGGCGTAATGCACATCGATGACCCTGAGCTTGCAGAAAACGTTATCGCAGAGGTTTTCTCAAAGGGATATAAGCTCGGTGATAAGGTTTTAAGACCCGCAATGGTAAAAGTTGCAAACTAAAACAGTCAGTAAATGTCCGAAGGGCATTTCAGATAAATAAAAACAACAAACATATTATTATATTTTTTGGAGGTAATTATTATGGCAAAGATTATCGGTATCGACTTAGGTACAACAAACTCATGTGTAGCAGTTATTGAAGGCGGCGAGCCTGTTGTTATTGCAAACGCTGAAGGCGCAAGAACAACTCCCTCTGTTGTTGCTTTCTCTAAGACAGGTGAAAGAATGGTAGGTCAGGTTGCAAAGCGTCAGGCTGTTACAAACCCCGACAGAACAATCGCATCAATCAAGCGTCAGATGGGCTCAAATTATCACGTAGCTATCGACGGTAAGAACTATACTCCTCAGGAAATTTCCGCAATGATTCTTCAGAAGCTCAAGAGCGATGCTGAGGCTTATCTCGGCGACAAGGTGACAGAGGCTGTTATCACAGTTCCCGCTTACTTCACAGACGCACAGCGTCAGGCAACAAAGGACGCAGGTAAGATTGCAGGTCTTGAGGTAAAGAGAATCATCAACGAGCCCACAGCAGCAGCACTTGCTTACGGTATTGACAAGGAAAACGACCAGAAGGTTATGGTTTATGACCTTGGCGGCGGTACCTTCGACGTTTCAATTATCGAAATGGGCGACGGTGTTCAGGAGGTTCTTGCAACTGCAGGTAACAACCGTCTCGGCGGTGACGACTTCGACCAGAGAATCATCGACTGGCTTGTTGCAGGCTTCAAGGCAGAGCAGGGTGTTGACCTCCGCGGTGACAAAATGGCTATGCAGAGACTTAAGGAAGCCGCAGAAAAGGCAAAGATTGAGCTTTCAGGTGTAACAACATCAGCAATTTCACTTCCCTATATCACAGCAGACGCAACAGGTCCCAAGCACCTTGAAACAACTCTCACAAGAGCAAAGTTCAACGAGCTTACAGCAGACCTTGTTGAAGCAACAATGGGTCCCGTACGTCAGGCAATGAGCGACTCAGGTCTCAATGCTTCCGAAATTGATAAGGTTCTTATGGTCGGCGGTTCATCAAGAATTCCCGCAGTAAGCGAAGCAATCAAAAAGTATATCGGCAAGGAGCCCTTCAAGGGCATCAACCCCGACGAGTGCGTTGCAATCGGTGCCGCACTTCAGGGCGGTGTTCTCGGCGGTGACGTTAAGGGTCTTCTCCTTCTTGACGTTACACCCCTTTCACTCGGTATCGAGACAATGGGCGGTGTAAACACCAAGGTTATCGAAAGAAATACAACAATTCCCACAAAGAAGAGCCAGATTTTCTCAACAGCAGCAGATAATCAGCCTTCAGTTGAGGTTCACGTTCTTCAGGGTGAAAGAGAATTTGCAAGAGACAACAAGACTCTCGGTGTATTCAGCCTTGACGGCATTATGCCCGCACGTCGCGGTGTTCCTCAGATTGAGGTTACCTTCGACATCGGCGCAAACGGTATCGTACACGTTTCCGCTAAGGACCTCGGCACAGGTAAGGAGCAGTCAATCTCAATCACCGCTTCCACAAATATGAGTAAGGAAGACATTGAAAAGGCTGTAAGAGAAGCAGAGCAGTTTGCACAGGAAGACAAGCAGAGAAGAGAAGAGGTTGACACAAGAAACGAGGCAGACCAGATGGTTTACCAGTGTGAAAAGATTCTCTCCGAGGATGCTGCTGCAAATCTTCCCACAGAGGATAAGGCTGAAATTCAGTCAAAGATTGACTCGCTTAAGAACGCTCTCAAGGGTGATGACATCAACCTTATCAAGAACGAGAAGGAAGCACTTACTCAGGCATTCTACAAGCTTTCAGAGAAGATGTATCAGCAGGCAAATCCCCAGGGTGGCGCACAGGGCTTCAACCCCAATGATTTTGCAGGTGCTCAGGGCGGCTTCAATGGTGCTGACTTCAATCAGGGTGCAAATGACGGTTACACCGATGCAGGATATACAGACGCTAACTTCACTGACGCTAACTAAAAAACTGTCACCTTAAGCGCAGAACAAAAAGCATATTAAAAATTCAGAAGTCTTCAGGTGAAATCCGCCTGAAGACGTCTGCTTGTGAAAACGAAGGTTGTCAGATATGCTTTTTTAAACGTTTTTCACTCTTCGGAGTATAATAATACACCTTCAGAGTGAGAAAACGTTTTCTGCATCTTAATCTGACAGCTTTTAAAAGCTATTTACTTAACAGAGGTATAAACATGGCAGAAAATAAACGCGATTATTATGAGGTCCTCGGTGTCAGCAAGGGTGCATCCGACGATGAAATAAAAAAGGCTTACCGAAAGCTTGCAAAGCAGTATCATCCCGATCTTAACCCCGGTGATGCGGCTGCCGAAGCAAAGTTCAAGGAGGCAAACGAGGCTTATGAGGTGCTTTCCGACAGCGACAAAAAGGCTCGCTATGACCAGTACGGTCATGCGGGTGTTGATCCCAACTTCGGTGCGGGCGGCTTCGGTGGTGGCTTCGGCGGCTTCGGCGGAGACTTTGACCTCGGTGACATCCTCGGCAGTATGTTCGGCGGAGGCTTTGGCGGCTTCGGTGGTTTCGGCGGTGGCGGAAGGCAGAATCCCAACGCTCCGAGAAAGGGCTCAACAATTCAGACAAGCGTCACAATCTCCTTCGAGGAGGCGGCAAAGGGCTGTAAGAAAAAGGTTAACATAACAAAGGTTGAAAAGTGTGACGAGTGCGGCGGTAACGGCTGTGCAAAGGGTTCAAGTCCCGTTACCTGTCAGACCTGCGGCGGCAGAGGTCAGGTTAATGTCCAGCAGAGAACGCCCTTCGGCGTAATGAGTACAACAAAGCAGTGTACAGCCTGCGGCGGCAAGGGTAAGACTATTCCTAACCCCTGCACAAAGTGTAAGGGTGCGGGTGTTGTTGCAAAGCCTCAGACGGTTGAGATTGACATTCCTGCGGGTATCGACGACAGACAGGCACTCAATGTACGCGGCGGCGGTAATCCCGGCGCAAACGGCGGTCCCACAGGTGATCTTAGAGTCAATGTCAATGTTCGTCCTCATCCCTTCTTTGAGAGAGACGGCTTTGATGTATGGTGCGAGGTTACTGTTACTTATGCTCAGGCGGCGCTGGGTGATACACTTTATATTCCTACCCTTGACGGCAAGGTGAAGTATGAGCTTCCCGCGGGCACGCAGCCCGGTGAGGTTTTCCGCTTCAGGAACAGAGGTATACAGCAGCTTCAGGGCAGAGGCAAGGGTGACCAGTTTGTAAAGATTGTTGTTGATGTACCGAAGAATCTCAACCAGAAGCAGAAGGATTTACTCAGGCAGTTTGACAGTACGCTTACCAACAAGCCGAAGAATAATATTGACGACGGCACAACGGTAGGCGAGGAAAAGAAAAGCTTTTTTGACCGTTTCAAATAAGAAAAACGAAAAGTTTTTTTGGTTACTTTTTTTACAAAAAAAGTCCCGCCCCGCGGCGAGCGATGAAACGATTACACCGTCTTGAACAAGGCGGTGTTTTTTTACACCTTCGGGGCGAAAAAACGCCTTCTGCATCTTAATCTGCAGTTCCTTTGTTACAGCTTATGTGAAGGCTTTTACAACAAAAATTACATCTTTATTACAACTTGATTAAGACGGTTGCTTTGTTTGAAAAGCCTTGCTATCATATAGTCAGAAGGAGGAATCATTATGAAGAAAAACAGCTTTATGACCCTTACACTTGCTCTCATTATGAGCTTCGGCTTTTCACTTACTGCCTTTGCAAATTCCTCATGGGTGTGGATAACAGCAAGCCGTCCCTATGATGTTCTGCCCTTTGTTATAGCCTTCACTCTTGCTGCGGAAACCTTTTTTATCGCTCACTTCGGTGAAATTGAAAGTAAAAGCAGAGTGTTCGTTTCCGTGCTTATCGGAAATCTTCTCTCTTATGCAATGCCGTATATAGTTTACTCAAATACAATGTACGGAGAGTATTACGGTCTTAAGGGTGCTCTCGACCGCAGTCCCTATTATACGGTAGGAATTTATTTTCTTGTTATGACCCTTGTTGCCGAGCTTCCCGTGGTATACCTTTCGCTTAAAAAGAAATCGGGGGATAAAAAGGCTCTTGCAATCAGCATAGTGATAATAAATGTTCTTACAACCCTCGTTGTTGCTTTGGTTGAAAGGCTTCTCTGCCGTGGGCATTGGTAAGGTTAAATAAAAGCAAAACTGTTGCGGTGCAGAAGCCGTAACAGTTTTTTTCTATAATTATTTTTAACTTGCTTTTTGAGTTTAATTATGTTAAAACTTAATTAAAGGAGTGATAAATATGAAAACTAAAAAAACAATCTCTTTTTTACTTGCAGTTATGATGCTTTTAAGCACTTGCGCAATGGGCGTATTTGCGAGCTTTGGTGACCTGGGTGAGGCAAAGGCATCTTTTCAGAAGGGCGTAGGTCCCGAGACGGACGGCTATAGCATTGATTACCGTTATTATTCACCTGTCAAAGAGGGTGACAGTACAAAGTATCCTCTTGTAATATGGCTTCACGGTATGGGTAACGGCTCCGAGGACGGAAAACAGCTTTCAGGATGCGACATTGCAATATGGGCAACACCCGAATATCAGAGCCGTTTCAAGGGCAGTCAGGGTGCATTCATTTTTGCGCCCCGTTCACTTGAGGACAAAAATCTTTTCTGGGATGATTGCCTTATTTATCCTCTGCGTGCGGCAATTGATGATTTCATTTCCGAAAACAGAGCAAATATTGATGTGAGCCGTATTTATATAGGCGGTTATTCAATGGGCGGAAAAATGACTCTTAAAATGGCGGTGGCCTATCCCGAAATGTTTGCCGCTATTTTCCCTGTTTGTCCTGCTTGGGTGCCCGATTCAGCGGCTGCCAAAAAGCTTGCGGATATACCCGTGTGGCTTACGAGCGGTGTTACGGATCCTCTTGTAAACTATTTTTCAATGGTAATGACAACGTGGAATACTATTATTGCAGAAAGTAACGTTGCAGAGGACTGCCGTTTTTCGACCCTTTCAAAAACAGTTTATCCTAACGGAAGGCTTACCTCCAGCGGTCACCACTCCTGGTTTGCCGTTAATTACGATATGTTCTCCTCCGATAACGGAGACTATCCTTCAATGAAAACCGTTGACGGTAACGGTGATAAGGTTAAGCTTACTTATCCTGACGGTATGATAAGCTGGCTTTCGGGCTTTAGCAGTGATTTTGACGGCGCAAAAGCAGCCGACGGCGGTAACGGTGAGGCCTACGGCTCGGGTGCTTCGTCAAATATTTTTGCAACGGTAATCAATTTCTTTAAGAATCTGATTGCGTATATCTTCGGCAAATAAAGAGTAAAGTTTTGGTCAAGCTTTTACAAAAGCTTGTCAGGGTTCGTAAGGGGTGAAACCCCTTACACAATACATAGTAAAAGGTCACGGAATAAATTTCCGTGACCTTTGATGTTGCCTTGTCGGATATTTTACATATATATTGCCTCAAAATCGTACATATCTCTTGTGTTATCGCTTTCGGTATGAATTGTGATGAGTGCACTTGAAATAACAGGCTTCGGCGTTACGTGGTAGTACGTGCCGTTATAGAAGCTGCACTGAACGGTTGCGGGATGGTTGTGTCCCATTGAAAGAAGACCCACACATCCGCTCTGATTGAACACATCGTCAAGAGGTTGATTTTTTGGAATATTATATTTTTCTGGTCTTATCATAAGGGTGGGATAACCGAACTTATAGGCTTCGCCTTTTTTTGCGGCGCGGGCAAAATCGGGAGTATTTTCATGAAGAAAAACACTTATGTAAACATTCTCGTTCATTTGCTTTTTGCTGTCAATTTCTTTCTTGCACCAGTTTACCTGATCCTCGTGAACGTAGCCGTAGGTGTGGTCGGGATCTTCGTTGTCATAGTCCATTGTGTCAATGAAAAGAAGGGAGTGAGTCATTTCATTTTCTGTGTAAATGTCAAGACTGTACTGACAACCGCCTGAAATTTCAGGCTCATCTGCTACAAGGCAATGCTCATACTGTGAAAGGTAAGCCACAACATCCTCAGATGTTCCGTAGTTTACACCATCATTGTTGCCCGGAACATAGGACCAATACTGGTCAGCTTCTTCAAAAATTTCCGCAACAGAGCGAAGCACATAGGCTTTGTTGAATTTGCCGTCATTACCGTCGTCAATCATATCTCCCGAAATCACAACAAGGTCGGGTTCGTATTTGTTTGTAAGCTTTTCCATTTTCTGTAAGGTGCTGATGTCTGAAAATGTAATACCTGTTGTAAAGTGTGTGTCTGTAAACTGAAGCACGGTAAAATCTCCGTTTTCATCGGCATAAAGGTCGGGAAGCTCCTTCTGAACATTTACAGTCTGTGCAAAGCCTGAAATGTCACCTTTGGTTTTCATTTCCTCGGCGAGGGCTCCGCCTGATAAGACGGAAGAAAATGCCGTCAGGAAGGCAATCAGTGTGCAGATAAAGTTTGTCATGTGTGTCATCCTTTCTGTGTGTTTTTTGTGTGTAAAATAAAAAAGTGTGCCCCAAACGAGACACACCGAAAAATGCATCTCATTTGTTGCGACACAAATCTTAACTCTCGTTTAAAGGAATAGTTAAAGAGACACACTTTTGCCTAAAAAAGTGTACCTTCAAACGAGAAAAATATTCAGATTTATGTCGCAAGTATAATTTACCACATTTTAAAATAAAAAGCAATACGATTTTTGCAAAACAAAAACACAGTGCCGATAAATTCAGCACTGTGTAATTTATTTATCGCTCGCCGCTGGGCATTCTTTCTTGTAAGAAAGAATCAAAGAACTTTACTTTCCAGTGCACTTATCAAGTATTTTATGTGCCGCCTCATCCTTGCTCATCATAGGAAGCTCCGTTTCACCGTTTGCAGTAATCAGCGTGATTACATTAGTATCAACACCGAAGCCCGCGCCCTCGGTGCGTAAGCTGTTGGCACAAATCATATCACAGTTTTTCTTTTTAAGCTTTGCACGGGAATTTTCAATCACATTGTCCGTTTCCATTGAAAATCCGCAGATGAACTGACCATCCTTTTTGTTTTCGCCGAGGTGCTTGAGAATATCCTTTGTTCTTGTAAGCTCAATGCTCATTTCGCCGTCGCCCTTTTTAAGCTTACTGTCAGCTTTTACGAGGGGAGTGTAATCTGAAACTGCCGCCGCCTTGATGATAATATCCTGCTCGGGAGCAAGTGCAGTCACCGCCTCAAACATATCCTGTGCCGATGTGACGGGAACAACCTTTACAAGCATCGGAGGCTCAACGTCGGTGTGAGCCTTTACAAGGGTAACATCTGCGCCGCGGAGCATTGCAGCTTTGGCAAGGGCAACGCCCATTTTACCGCTCGAGTGGTTTGTGATGAAGCGGACGGGGTCAATTGCCTCCCTTGTTGCGCCTGCAGTTACAAGCACCTTTTTTCCTTCAAGGTCTTTTTCAAAAGCAATTTCTTTTATGATGTACTGCAAAAGCTCCTCCTCGTCGGGCATTCTGCCGTCACCGAGGTCGCCGTTTGCAAGCATACCCGTAGCAGGTGTGATGATTTCGTAGCCGTAGGAGGCAAGCTTTTTAATGTTGTCCTGAACAATGGGATTGTGATACATATTGTGATTCATTGCGGGAGCAACGATTTTCTTGCAGGGACACGCCATAACGGTGGTCGTGAGCATATCGTCTGCAATGCCGTTTGCAATTTTGCCTATAACATTTGCCGAAGCAGGGGCAAGCATAACAACATCAGCCTGCTTTGCAAGGGCAACGTGCTCGACGCTGTACTGAAAATTACGGTCAAAGGTGTCAATAAGGCACTTGTTTGCCGTAAGAGTTTCAAAGGTGACGGGGTTTATAAACTGTGTGGCGTTCTGTGTCATAAGCACGTGAACGTTGCAGTGAAGCTTTTTGAGCATCCTTGCAAGGTTTGCAATTTTGTATGCGGCAATACTTCCCGAAACACCGAGAAGCACGGTTTTACCTTTAAGCATAGAAGTAACCTCCTGAACTTGTTTTTTTCAGTATATCACAAATTTTGGAAAAAATATATACTTTTCTGATTTATTTATGCTATAATCAATTTATAAATAATTGTGTTGTATCTCTATTATTAAGGGAACGATAACAGGAGGATTAAAAATGAAAAAGAACTTTAAGCCTAAAGAGCTTACGCTCATGGGACTTCTGACGGCAGTTCTGCTTGTAATGTCCTTTACACCTATAGGATTTCTTACAATAGGACCGCTTGCAATCACACTCAATATGATACCCGTTGCCATCGGTGCTATAGCACTCGGCCCTAAGGGCGGTGCAATTCTCGGTGCGGTTTTCGGTATAACAAGCTTCCTGCAATGTATAGGCATCGGCGGAACAAGCCCGATGGGTGTCATTCTTTTTGAAATTAACCCTGTTCTTGCATTTGTGCAGAGATTTCTGCCAAGACTGCTTATGGGTATTCTGACGGCGTATATTTATAAATTTGTAAAAAAGGCTCTTGGTGCAAATATCGCAAGCTATGCCTCGGGCTTTTTTGCCGCATTCCTCAACACCCTGCTGTTTATGAGCCTTCTTGTGATCCTTTTCGGCAACACCGATTATATGCAGGAGCTTATGAACGGCAAAAACGTTATAGTGTTCATCTGCACCTTTGTGGGTATAAACGCAGTTTTTGAAATGGCTGTTTCCACGGTGCTCACAGGCGTAATCGTAAAGGCTCTTGAAAAGGCAAGGCTTATAAAAAGGGGTGAGGCATAATGGTACTTGCAGTTGATATCGGCAACACAAACGTTGTGGTCGGTTGCTTTGATAAAGGTGAAATCCGTTTTGTTGAACGCCTCTCTACAAACAAAAATTCAACGGCACTCGAATATGCGGTGCTTATCAAAACCGTGCTTGAATTAAACGGCATCTCCGTTCAGGATTTTGAGGGTGGTATAATCTCCTCCGTTGTGCCTTCTGTTACAAACAGAGTAAAGGAAGCAATGGAAAAAATTACGGGTAAGGAAGTGCTTGTTGTCGGCCCGGGAGTAAAAACGGGACTGAAAATCAAGCTTGATAATCCTTCACAGTTAGGCAGCGACAGAGTTGCCGACGCCGTTGCCGCAACCAATCTTTATCCCTGCCCGCTTATCATTATCGATATGGGCACGGCTACAACCGTTTCCGTTGTCGACGGTGAGAAAAGCTTTATCGGCGGTATGATTATGCCGGGGCTTATGGTTTCAATGGAGGCGCTTTCCTCAAAGACCTCTCAGCTTCCGCAGATAAGCCTCGATGCCCCGAAGAAGGCAATCGGCAGAAACACCGTTGACTGTATAAGAAGTGGTCTTATTTACGGTAATGCTTCCGCTATTGATGGACTTATAGGCAATATTGAGCAGGAGCTCGGTGAAAAATGCACCGTCATCAGCACGGGCGGACTTGCAAAAATTGTAACACCCCTTTGCAAAAGAGATATTATCGAAGACGATAAGCTCCTTTTAAAGGGACTTATGATTATCTACGAGAAGAATATATTATGAGGGTCGAATAAATTTAAACTGTCGTTGAACGGATGACTTGTTATATAAGGAGAAAAGCTTATGAAGAAGATTATCGTTGCAGGTGCAGGTCACGGCGGACTTACCGCGGCTTATAACCTTGCCAAAAACGGCTTTGATGTTACCGTTTTTGAAAAAGGGGAGAGGGACAGCCTCGGCTATGACTGGCACGATGCTATGAATTATGACGCCTTTGATAAGGCGGGCATTGACCGCCCCGACAGAGCTCTTATCCGTGACGGCGTGCAGTCCTCATTTGAAAATCCCTCGGCAAATGTAAAGCTTGTACTGCCTTATGATGGCTCGGGCTTTATGATGGACAGAAAGGTGCTTTTAAAGTATCTGATTGAAAAGGCAGAGGAAGTCGGCGTTAAATTCGTATTCGGCTGTGAAATTACGGGAGCAGTCCTTGACGGGCTTTCTGTTTCGGGTATTAAATATATCAAAAACGGTGAAGCTTTTGAAGCAACTGCCGATATGGTTATTGATGCCTGTGGAATGAATTCTCCCGTGAGGAAAAGCCTCCCTCCATGCTTTAATATAAAAAGTGACTTTGAAGCAAAGGAAACCTTCCACGTTTACAGAGTGTATTTCGAAAACCTTACGGGTGAAATGCTTGACCCGCCCTATCTTATCAGCCTTTTTCATATGAACAGACCCGGTATTGACTGGGTGCTTACGGAAAAGGACAGCGTGGATATACTTGTAGGAAAATTCGGTACGGCAGGGGAGCTTACACGGGAAGAAATCGACTGTGCCGTTGCCGATTACCGCAGGAGATTTCCCTTTATCGGTGAAAAGGTGCTTCGCGGTGATGCCGTGGCTGAAATACCCTTGAGCAAAATGCTTCCCTTACTTGTTGCCGACGGCTACGCTCTTGTGGGTGACAGTGCGGGAATGACAATTCCACTTAACGGAAGCGGAATTGTTTTAAGTATGAGGGCTGGCAAAATCCTTGCGGACAAAATTACTGACTGCGATACGGATGCTTTTTCAATTGCTAACCTGTGGAAATATCAGTATGAGTATTTTCAGACTCTCGGCAAAGATTTGGTGATGATTGATATTCTCAAAAACTTTTTTACCTTCTGCAAGGGTAAGGATGTTGACTATTTTCTTGAGAAAAGGATTCTCACCGAGGAAATGCTTGACTTCGGCAAGGGGATTGACATTACACCGCAGTTTATTATCCATCTGTTAGCGGTGGGTCTGCCTCTTGTGGGGCTGATTCCGCCCCTTGTAAGCAATCTTAAGTCTATCCCGTCAATTGATTCAGTCGCTGCTGCGATGCCCGGGGAATATGACAGGAAAGCGGTTGCAGAGTGGATGGAAAAATATTCCGCACTTTAAGCTCTGAAGTTTTATATTTTATATTGTTTAATTCATAAGTATGTGCTAAAATCAAAGGGAAATAAGGCGAAAGCCTGAAAATAGGAGGAATATATGAACACTTACACAACAAAAGAGCGTAATATGTATCTCTTGGGTCTGATGGGTCAGAACGTGATTTACAATATTATCGCAACAGGTATGACATTCTATTTCCAGAGTGTTATCTTCATCCCTGCAATGGCAATCAGCGTTATTATGGGCGTTGCCCGTGTATGGGACGCAATCAATGACCCGATGATGGGTACAATCGTTGACAGAACAAGAAGCAAGTACGGTAAATGCCGTCCTTATCTCTTCTATGTTCCCGCAATTGTAATGGTTACAACCTTCCTTACCTTTGTCAACGGTCAGTATTCAGGTGACAACTCTCCTGCAAAAAATGCAATCATTATTGCATGGGCAGGTATTTCCTACATCCTCTGGGGTATGACCTACACCGCAGGTGACATTCCTATCTGGGGCATTACCTCACTTATGACAGAGAGCGCAAAGGACAGAGAAAAGCTTCTCGGTATTGCACGAATTGTTGCAGGTATCGGCGGCGGTGCGGTGCTTCTTACCGTTATGCCCATTTCACAGAGTGTCGGTGCTACCTTTGCCGAAACAATGGGACAGAAAAAGGGTACACAGATGGGCTTTATCGTAGTCTGCGGTATTATGACTCTTGTCGGCTCACTTCTTTTCCAGTGTGCATGCTTTGCAAAGGAAAGGGTTAAGCAGCCCTCCGACGAAGCAAAGGGCTTTATTGACAATGTTAAAATTATGTGGGGCTGTATGCCCTTCAGAAGACTCCTCATTTCAGGTGTCATCAAGGCTCCCATGCAGATTCTCTCCATCGTTGCAATGACTCTTCTTTCCTATTACTTCGGTGATAACGGCGGTGACGGTCAGGGCTACGTTCTGCAGATGGTCTGCCTCGGCGGCGGTCTTTTTGTTGGACAGTTCGGCGCAATGGCGTTTACTCCCAAGCTTTGCGAAAAGTTTGAAAAGCAGAAGGTTTACAATCTCTGCAACATCATCGGCGCAATTCCCTTTGCGGGCGTGTTTGTCTGCTATCTTATTGACGGCACAGGACTTTACAAGCCCTTCTGGATGGTTATCCTTGCAATCCTCTTCGCAGTTGCAGGCGCCGCAATGGGTGCATCAATGGTTATCCAGTCAATTATGATTGCTGACTGTGTTGACTATGACGAGCATCGCACAGGCTACCGTCCCGACGGTGTATTCTTCTCAGGTCAGTCCTTCATCACAAAGCTCGGTGCAGGTCTTTCCTCCTTCATTCAGGGTATTGTTTTTGCCGCTGTAGGCTTCAGCGGTGACAATGTTGCCGCTTGTAATGAGGCTCTTGCCGCTTCACCTGCAAGTGACTATATGTTTGCAACTGCTCCCGAGTTTGAGCCCTACCGCTTCGGTATGTTCTTCCTTGTTTCAATTCCTGCGGCAGTTACCTGCCTGCTTTCCTGCATCCCGATGAAGAACTATGAAATTTCAAACGCTGAGCATAAGAAGATTCTCGCTGAGCTTAACGCAAAGCGTAATGCAGATGCAAAGGCAGAGTAAGATACGATAAATAAAATAACCGTGTGCCCGGCACACGGTTATTTTTTGTGTTGAAAATACGTATAAGTTGTGATATAATAAATAAGATATCGCTTTACGGAGGTAATAATATGCCTATTAAAATAAACGACAGCCTTCCCGCAAGGGAAATGCTGGAAAATGAAAATATATTTGTAATGACGGAATCCCGTGCCGCAAGTCAGGATATCCGTCCTCTTAAAATTCTCATCGTTAACCTTATGCCCACAAAAATCGTAACGGAAACCCAGCTTCTCCGCCTTATGAGTAACACTCCGCTTCAGGTTGATGTTGAGTTTTTGCAGATGGCAACCCATAAGTCGAAGAACACCTCACAGAATCACTTAAGCAAGTTTTACTACGTTTTTGACGACATCAAGCATAAAAAGTACGACGGTATGATTGTGACAGGTGCACCTGTTGAGCTTATGGAGTTTGAAGAGGTTGACTACTGGCCCGAGCTTTGTCGGATTTTTGAGTGGTCAAAAACCAATGTGTATTCAACCTTCCACATTTGCTGGGGTGCTCAGGCAGGCCTTTATTACCACCACGGCATTCAGAAGCATAAGCTCGACGAGAAGATGTTCGGCGTGTTCCCTCACAGACCTCTTGACCTTTATCATCCTCTTATGCGAGGCTTTGACGATACTTATTTTGTGCCTCACTCACGTCACACGGACGTTGACTTCAATGATGTAGCCCTCTGTAAGGAGCTTCAGATTCTTTCCTATTCCGATATGGCAGGTATTCACCTCGTTTCTGACCTTGAGTGCCGTAACTTTTATGCAACGGGTCACTCGGAGTACGATGCCGATACCCTTGCAAAGGAATACTTCCGAGACAAGGATAAGGGACTTGACATAAAGGTGCCCTATAATTACTTCCCCGACGATGACCCGACGAAGAAGCCAATTATGACCTGGAGAAACGTCGGTACGCTGATGTTCACAAACTGGCTTAACTACTTTGTTTATCAGCAGACTCCTTATGATATCAACGATATCGGCATTTAAAACATAAAAAAGCGTACGGTACGCCGGCATCCCATAAGGAAGTATTTCTTTAAAATGTGAAATAACTTCACAATAATGCGTTAAAAATCACCGATATGCGTCAGCATTATCGGTGATTTTCGCCTTTTCTTGCAAAGCTATTTCGCATTTTAAAGTGCTTCGCAGTTTCGT